>CABUPZ010000111.1 GCA_902493585.1 uncultured Fusicatenibacter sp.
TGAGCATCTGGAAAAAATCGTGATCGGACAGATTGAAAAAATTGAGAAGCATCCGGATGCGGATAAGCTGATCGTATGCCAGGTAAACGTTGGAACTGAAACGGTACAGATCGTGACCGGAGCGCCCAATGTCAAAGAGGGAGACAAGGTGCCGGTGGTTCTGGACGGCGGAATGGTTGCCGGAGATCATGACGGCAATAAAAGCGAGAGCGGAACCCGCATCAAGGCAGGAAAACTGCGCGGCGTGGAGTCTTACGGCATGATGTGTTCCATCGAGGAACTGGGAAGCTCCAGAGAATTTTATCCGGAGGCTCCGGAATACGGCATTTACATTTTCCCGGAAGATGCAGTCGTTGGGGAAAGCGCCATCCATGCGCTGGGCCTGGACGACACGATCATCGAGTATGAAATCACTTCCAACCGTGTCGATTGCTACAGCGTGATCGGTATCGCCAGAGAAGCGGCCGCAACATTCCATAAGAAATTTTGTCCGCCTCAGGTAAAGGAGACCGGAAACAACGAGAACGCTGCCGATTATATCAAGGTACAGGTGGAAGACACGGAACTCTGCCCGCGTTACTGTGCAAGAGTGGTCAAGAATGTAAGGATTGGTCCGTCTCCGAAGTGGATGCAGCGCGCACTGGCGGCCAACGGCATTCGTCCGATCAATAACCTGGTGGATATCACCAACTATGTGATGGAAGAATACGGACAGCCGATGCATGCATACGATCTGGATACGATCGCAGGACACCAGATTATTGTACGCCGTGCGGAGAAGGACGAGAAATTTGTGACACTGGACGGACAGGAGCGTATCATGGATGAGAACGTTCTGATGATCTGTGATGCGGAAAAGGCAGTGGGAATCGCAGGTATCATGGGCGGAGAAAATTCCATGATCACGGACAACGTAAAGACGGTATTGTTCGAGGCGGCATGCTTCAACGGAACCAACATCCGCCTGTCTGCAAAGCGTATCGGTCTGCGTACGGACGCTTCCGGGAAATTCGAAAAGGGCCTGGATCCGAACAATGCGCAGGCGGCAATTGACCGTGCCTGCCAGCTGATGGAGGAACTGGGAGCCGGCGAAGTGGTCGGAGGAATGGTGGATGTTTATCCGGTGAAGAGAGAGCCGGTCCGCGTGAAATTTGAGCCGGAGCGCATCAATGCGATCCTTGGCACCAGCCTGACGAAAGAGGAAATGCTGAACTATCTGGAGCAGGTGGAGCTGACTTACGATGAGGCAGCCAATGAGATCATCGCTCCGACCTTCCGCCAGGATATTCATTGCACGGCAGATATCGCGGAGGAAGTGGTAAGATTTTTCGGATATGACAATGTTCCGACGACGCTGCCAAGCGGCGAGGCGACCACCGGAAAGCTTCCGTTCAAGATGCGTGTGGAGGCTGTCGCGAGGGATGTTGCCGAATACTGTGGATTCTCCCAGGGCATGTGCTACTCCTTTGAGAGTCCGAAGGTGTTTGACAAGCTGCTGCTGGCAAAGGACGATCCTCAGCGCAACGCCATTACGATCCGTAATCCGCTGGGAGAGGATTTCTCCATTATGAGAACCATCCCTCTGAATGGAATGCTGACTTCCCTGGCAACCAACTACAAACGCCGGAATAAAAATGTGCGTCTGTATGAGCTGGGAAATATTTACCTACCGAAGGAGCTTCCGCTGAAAGAGCTTCCGGAGGAACGTATGATGTTCACCCTGGGTATGTACGGGGATGGGGACTTCTATGATATGAAAGGCGTGGTAGAGGAACTGCTGGATAAGCTGGGCATGAGAAAACGTCCGGAATATCATCCGAAAGCAGGAAAGCCGTTCCTGCATCCGGGCCGTCAGGCAGAGGTTCTCTATGAAGGACTGGTTCTCGGTTATCTGGGTGAGGTCCATCCACAGGTGGCAGACAACTATGGAATCGGCGGCCGCGCATATGTGGCGGTGATCGATGTTCTGAATCTTATCGAATGCGCAACCTTCGACCGGAAGTATACGGGTCTTGCAAAATATCCGGCGGTTACCCGCGACCTGAGCATGGTGGTTCCGAAGAATGTTCTTGCCGGCGACATTGAGCATGTGCTGGTACAGCGGGGAGGAAAAATCCTCGAGAATTATCAGCTGTTTGATATTTACGAAGGCGCGCAGATCAAAGAAGGATACAAGTCCATGGCTTACACCGTGGTATTCCGTTCGAAAGACAGAACACTGAAGGAAGAAGATATCAATGGCGCTATGAAGAAAATCCTGAACGGTCTCCAGGGACTGGGCGTGGAACTGCGTCAGTAAAAAAGTACGTACGGAATCTGTTATCAGAAACGACATAACCGTTCAGCTGCCTGAACGGTTATGCGTATTTTTGCACTATGGAGAAAAAAGATGTTATTATATATTATCCGTCATGGAGAAACACAGTGGAATGTGGAGGGAAGACTCCAGGGACAGTCAGATACTCAGCTGAATGAAAACGGAATCCGTCTGGCGAAGGTGACGGCGGAGGGAATGAAGGAGATCCCTTTTGATCTTGGGATCACCAGCCCTTTGAGCCGGGCAAAAAGGACGGCTCAGATTGTTCTGGGCGACCGGAAGGTTCCGCTGTATGAGGATGCGAGGATCCAGGAACTGTCTTTCGGTTCCTGGGAGGGTCTGGGATGCCGGAAGGAAAACTATCAGATCCCGTCGGAGCATTTTGATGATTTTTATCATGATCCGCTGCACTTTCAGCCGGCAGAGGACGGCGAAACCATTCAACAGCTCTGCGAGAGGACCAGAGAATTTTACGAGGAGCTGATCCACAAGGAGGAATATCAGGATAAAACGATCCTGATTGCCTCCCATGGATGCGCCACCCGCGCGCTGCTGCGGAATGTTTACGAGGATACCAGCGATTTCTGGCATGGAAGCGTGCCGCTGAACTGTGCGGTGAATATTGTGGAAGTCAGGGATGGAAAGAGCAGGCTTCTGGAAGAAGACAAGGTTTATTACGGAAAAGAAGACTGTGTGAATTTCTATACGGCAGACAAATAAATGCCTGGGCCGGAACATGTTCAAATATGTTTCAGGACTTCTGATAAGGAGAAACTATGAAGACAAGTGATTTTTATTATGACCTTCCGCAGGAACTGATCGCGCAGGATCCGCTGGAAGACCGCAGCTCTTCCCGGCTGATGCACCTGGACAAGGTGACCGGGGAGGTGCAGCACAGACATTTCCGGGAAATCCTGGAATACCTGAAGCCGGGAGACTGCCTGGTCATCAATGATACAAAAGTAATCCCTGCGCGGCTGTACGGTCGTAAGGTGGGTACGGATGCGGCGATCGAGATCTTGCTTTTGAAGCGGAAGGAAAACGACATCTGGGAGACACTGGTAAAACCGGGAAAGAAATGTAAACCTGGGACAGTGATTTCCTTCGGGGACGGAATCCTCACCGGTGAAGTCATCGATGTGGTGGAAGAAGGAAACCGCCTGATCCAGTTTCATTACGAGGGAATTTTTGAAGAGATTCTGGATCGGCTTGGTGAAATGCCGCTTCCGCCGTATATTACCCATAAACTGAAAGACAAAGATCGTTATCAGACCGTGTATGCGAAGCATGAAGGTTCCGCGGCGGCGCCTACGGCAGGTCTGCATTTTACCAGAGAATTATTGGAACAGGTGGAGCAGATGGGCGTAAAAATCGCTCATGTGACGCTCCATGTAGGGCTTGGAACTTTTCGTCCGGTGAAAGTGGAGGACGTGACACAGCATCATATGCATTCGGAATTTTATGTGGTGGAAGAGGATCAGGCAAAGCTGATCAACGACACAAAAGCTTCCGGTCATCGGGTGATTTCCGTTGGAACTACCAGCTGCAGAACACTGGAGTCAGCCACTGGGGGAGATGGAATCCTCAGAGCGGGAAGTGGATGGACGGAGATTTTCATTTATCCGGGTTATCAGTTCCGGATGATCGACGGACTGATCACAAATTTCCACCTGCCGGAATCCACACTGCTGATGCTGGTGTCGGCACTGGCGGGGAAAGAGCATATCATGGCAGCCTATGAAGAGGCGGTGCGGGAGAGATACCGGTTCTTTTCGTTTGGGGATGCGATGTTTATTGAGTAGAGAAGCTTTAGGAAACGTTTCGGTCAGCAGATGGGATACGGGAAGCAGATAAAAGAATAAGAATACAGCGTTTTGTTCTTGTACAGAAAAGCTTTTATTGATAATATGGTACTGATTTTGTAGAAAAGATATTATAAAGCTTTTCTGAAAGGGGATAAAACATGATTTATGCGGTGATTTGATTTGCTGCAACTTATGTGCTGATGCTGGCATTGCAGAAATACAGGACGTACGTTGCTCCGGCTTCGGCACTGTGTTTCATTGTATCCGGTATGCTGCCTCTGGATAAGATCCTGGAGAGTATCGATTTCAATGTATTGCTGATGATTGCCGGAACGATGGGCATTGTTTCGCTGTTCATTGAATGTTTGTTCCTTATCTATACGGTAATCCTCTGGGCGAGTGTACTGTTTTCCGCGTTCATTGACAACATTCCGTATGTTGCCACAATGCTTCCGGTGGTGCAGGGGATCGCCACGGCAATGGGCGTGGATCCAACCGTACTGTACTTCGGACTCCTCAGCGGAGCTACGCTGGGAGGAAACAGGACGCCGATCGGCGCTTCGGCAAATATCACCGGTATCGGAATCCTGAGGAAGAACGGCTACGAGGTAAAGAACAGCGATTTCTTCCGGATCGGAATTCCGTTTACGCTGGCGGCAGTCATTCCGGCGTATATTTACATCTGGATCGTGTATGGAATGTAAAACACGGGATAGAAAAACAGAGGTTTTATCGGCAGTTTATGCCCAGAGAGTGACAGTTCAGAAAGTTGAGCGGTCACTCTCTTAACTTGTAACTAAATTTCCCGCACTTGAAAAAACAGAAGAATAATAGTATAATCGATCTGTTATATTGTTATAGAATAATGAAAGGATTTACGAACTTATGAGCAATGAAAAAAAAGGCGGTTTCAATCCGATGCAGTTTGTATTCCGGATTGTGCAGGGAGCGTTTATCGGACTTGGCGCGGTTCTTCCGGGAATTTCCGGAGGAGTTCTCAGCGTTATTTTCGGTATTTACAAACCGATCATGGAACTGTTGTCGAACCCGGTAAAAAACTTTAAAACCCATGTGCCGCCGCTGATCCCGGTGGGAATCGGAGGCGTGATCGGATTTCTCGGCGTTGCCAATATTCTTTCCTTTTTCCTGGAGAAATATCCGGATCCTTCCGTCTGTCTGTTTATCGGACTGATCGGAGGAATGCTTCCGTCTCTGTTCCGGGAAGCGGGAGAGCAGGGAAGAAGCAAGGGCTCTTACATCTCCATGGTTATCTGCATGGCTGTGATTTTCGCTCTGCTGATCGGACTGAAGATGTTTTCCGTGGAAGTTACCCCGAACTTTTTCTGGTACCTGTTCTGCGGCTTCTGCCTGGCGCTGAGTGTTATCGCTCCTGGCATGAGTTTTTCTACTCTGCTGATGCCGCTGGGGCTTTATACACCGTTTATCGATGGTATCGGACATTTTGATCTTGGCGTTCTGATTCCCGGCGGAATCGGAGCCCTGGTTACGGTCATCTGTCTGGCAAAGGCAATTAATGCACTGTTTGACAACTACTATTCCATCGCATTCCATGGAATCATCGGTATTGTGATCGCTGCGACGGTTATGATCATTCCGTTCTCCAGTTTCACCGTGCCAAGCCAGTGCCTTGTGAATGTCATCTGTCTGGCTGTGGGTGTTGTTGCGGCGCTTGCGCTGGATAAATTTAACAGCCGGGTAACGGTTGAGTAAGAGATTCCCAAGGATCTGAACATACAGCCAAAAGACCTGCTGAGAGGAAATGGCCTCTCAGCAGGTCTTTTGGCTTTTATAGGTAAGTTTTTTATAAGCAGGTTCTTTCAAAGATCCTGGATTCCGTCAATGGTGATGCTGCCTGCAGTCACGTCATAAAACCGGGCGAGCAGCATACTGATGGTTGTCTTTCCGATTCCTGAGACTCCGGCAAATGCCACGGAGGCTCCCTCAGGAGGGTCTAACGGTCAGAGTCCCTCCTTTTGTTCTCTGTCTGCATCATACTTCTTTTTCTCATGTTTCCCATCCTTTCTTTTCCGGCATGTCTGCCGGTTGATTCTGAACAAACTATAGCATAGTTGACATCCGCGGGCAAGAAATAGTTTGTTTTTTACATTTCAGAAACATCCTTTCAACAATTCATAAATGTACCGGCGGTAGCCTCTGTACAGAGGTTAAGAAATACAGGCAAAAGGAAAGATATAATTGGAGGATATCAAGCTATGAAAACAAACAGAAACAATAAAACGGAGAAAACACAGACCATGTATCTGGTAACCGGAGCGGCCGGTTTTTTGGGAGGAACGATCTGCCGTCAGCTGATCGAGAGAGGAGACCGCGTGCGTGCCTTTGTCCTTCCCAATGACAAGGCGGCAGGATATCTGCCGGAAGAAGTGGAGATTGCCGAAGGCGATCTCTGTGACATGAAATCCCTGGAACGCTTTTTCCAGGTCCCTCAGGGAATGGAAACCATTGTGCTTCATATCGCAAGCATCGTCACCGTCAATCCCGATTACAGCCAGAAGGTTATGGATGTGAACGTAGGCGGCACAAAAAATATCATTGAAATGTGCAAAAAGCATACAGAATGTAAGAAGCTGGTTTACT
>CABUPZ010000112.1 GCA_902493585.1 uncultured Fusicatenibacter sp.
ATCTTATCCACCGCGCCCGGCCCCACTGCCTGGACGCCCAGGAATTTTCCGGTCTCCGCATCGGCAGTCATCTTGATCACAAAGCTGCCTGCTCCCGGATAATAGTGTGCCTTGTCATCCACAACGCAGACCACACTGACCGGATGGAATCCCGCTTCCAGCGCCTGTGTCTCGGAAAGACCGGTACGTCCCACATTCATGCCCGGAAGTTTGCACACACCGGTTCCCAGAACTCCCACATACGGACGGTTTTCTCCCGCCATATTTTTCGCAGTTCTGCGCCCTTCGATATTCGCAGAGGATCCCATCGGAGACCATACCGTTTTTCCTGTGATCCGGTTGGTCACACTGGCGCAGTCGCCCACCGCATAAATATTTTCATCGTTGGTCTGCATCTGTGCGTTCACCGCAACCGTACCATTCGGGTTCCGTTCAATGCCGCTGCCCTCCAAAAATGCCGTATTGGGACGGATACCGATGGACATAACGACCAGATCCGCCTTCATCCCGCGGCGGCTGGTCAGCACCTTCTCCACCTTGCCGTCTCCTTCCAGCCCTTCCAGCTTCGTTCCCGGGAACACCATGATCCCCGCATCCGCCAGACGGTTTTCCACATACTCTGCGATTTCCGGATCAAATCCCGGCAGCGTATGCTCCGCCATATCGATCACAGAGACCCGGACGCCTCTGGCCGCCAGGTTTTCCGCCACTTCCAGCCCGATGAATCCGCCTCCGACGACAACCGCACGTTTCGCAGGAATTTCGTTCACTGCATCACGGAGGGCACAGGCATCCTCCGGCGTACGCATATAGAATACATGTTCCAGATCCATCCCCGGAAGATTTGGCCGGATCGGAGATGCTCCCGTCGCAAGCACCAGTTTGTCGTAGGCAAACTCCCGCTCCTGTCCGTCCTTCAGGCTGCGCGCTTTTACAACCTTCGCCTCACGGTCAATGGCAGTCGCTTCCATCTCCGTCAGAACCTCTGCTCCTGTCAGTCTGGAAAAGCTCTCCGGCGTATTGACAATCAGAGCGCTTTTCTCCTGGATCACTTCTCCCACATAGTAGGGAAGTCCGCATCCTGCATAGGAAATTTCTTTGCTGCTGGTCAAAATGGTAACTTCACAGGATCTGTCTTCCCGTTTCAGCTTTGCGGCTACTTTGGTTCCGGCTGCCACACCGCCGATGATCAATACTTTCACAATATCTTCTCCTCTTTTGTGCATGTTTCCCGTTACAGATTTTTCGTAATCCTTCCGCCAGTGGAACGGTTACGATTTTACCTTTTTTTTACAATTTCTCATCTCTATTTTACTACTTGTTCTTTCATTTTGAAAATGATATTATCTAATCATATTAATAGATAAAACCAATGATTGGAGATACCCATGACGATCCGACATTTAAAAATTTTTATCGAAGTGGCTGAAACAGGAAAAATGAGCGCCGCGGCAAAAAACTGCTACCTCTCCCAGCCCACCGTCAGCCAGGCGATCCGGGAACTGGAGGAACACTACGGCGTCCTTTTGTTCGAACGCCTTTCCAAACGGCTCTATATCACCGAAAGCGGAAAAAAACTCCTGACCTACGCCCGTCAGACCGTCCGCTCCTTTGAACTGCTGGACGAAGCCATGCGGGAAGACCGGATGGTGGACCGGCTGCGCATCGGCGCGACCATCACCGTCGGCAACTGCTTTCTTTCCGAAATGATCTCCCATCTCCGGAAAGAAAAACCGGAGCTGGAACTATACGCACAGGTCGGCAATACCAGAAAGATCCAGGAAAATCTTCTCAATTCTTCCCTGGATATCGCACTGGTGGAAGGCATCATCACACACCCGGACCTGGTCTGTATTCCGGTGGTCGATGATTTTCTCGTTCTTGCCTGCGCGCCCTCCCACCCGTTTGCGTCCCGCAAGGAAATCTTTTTTCATGAGCTGAACGACCAGCTTTTTGCTCTGCGGGAACCAGGCAGCGGAACCAGAGACCTTTTTGAGCGAACCCTCCAGGGCAGCGGCATCCATATAAAAATTGCCTGCGAAGCAAATACCCCGCAGGCAATCCGCAATATGGTCATGTACAACGACTGTCTGACTGTGATCTCCATCCGCCTGATCGAACGTGAAGTGCGCGCCGGAAACATTCATGTGATCCGAAACAGCACCTCCGAATGGGACCGGAAGTTTTTTCTGGTCACTCACAAAAACAAAACCTTCACCCCCGCCATGCAGAGGCTCAAAGAGCTTTCCATGCAGTACCGGCGCCCAAAACTTCCGGAAGACATCCCTTCCGGGATCCTTCTGCCCTGAATACGTAACCGGTCAGCCAGGTTCAGCCGGCTGACCGGTTGCCTGACTACTGACTCTGCTCCAGCGTGAACCAGAAGGCAACGCCGTTTTCGTAGTTATCGGCTCCACATTTCTGGTTCATGGAATCCATGATCGCCTTTACAATGGAGAGTCCGATTCCGCTTCCGCCGTACTCTCTGGTGCGTGCCTTGTCTACTTTATAAAATTTAATCCATATCTTATCGATGTCTTCCTCCGGAATCGGATCTCCGGTGTTAAATACGGAGGTCACCACCACGCCATTCTCTGTCTTGCAGTCTATTTCAATGATCCGGTCATAGTCCAGATGGTTCAGGGCATTGGTCAGATAATTGGTGATCACTTCCTCAACCTTAAACTCATCCCCCCATACCATCACCGGTTCCTGCTGGTTGAAAACAACCTTTGCCTCCTTCTGTTCGATCAGGATCGCCGAAGACTGGAGCACGCCCCAGATCACTTCCGCCAGGTCAAAGCGTTCCATGGTCACCTGGTCATTTCCGAATTCCAGCTGGTTCAGATTCAGCAGCTTTTTCACCATCTCATTCATCTTGGATGCCTCATCCACAATGACATCACAGTAGAAATCTCTGCTTTCCTGATCTTCGTTGACATTATCTTTCAGACCTTCCGCATAGCCCTGAATCAGCGCCAGCGGTGTCTTCAGCTCATGGGTGACGTTGGAGAGAAACTCCCGGCGCATCTCATCCACCTGTGTCTTCTTCTCAATATCCTTCTGAAGTTCCATATTGGCGGTCTTCAGTTCCGAAATCGCCAGCTCCAGCTTGTCGGACATCTTATTGAAATTGTTGCCCAACTCTCCAATCTCGTCTTCTCCTCCGCCGACATACCGGGCGTCAAAATCCAGCGCTGCCATCCGCTTGGAGATTTCTGTAAGCTCCTTGATCGGGCGGACGATCCTGCTGGTCACCAGCCAGATCACCACTGCGCCAAGAATGATCGCCACGATTCCCACGTAGGTATAAAACCGGTTGGAGATTGCCGCCGCGTCCGTGATACTGTCGATGGGACACTGCACCATACAATACGTGCTGTTGCTCATTCTTCCCACCAGCTGCAGGTAATCCAGATTCATCCGGGTTTCGTGGAAGTTCTGGATCTCATAAGCATACTCTTCGTTCTCTACGGTTTCCAGAACTGTTGTATTGCGTCCTTCCATCCCGAAGAGAATTCCGGCAAGACGCAGATGCATCATATCATGGTCTACTGTGTTTGCATACAGCTGCTCATCCAGATACGAATCTACAACCAACACCTTCAGATTTTTCGTCGCGCAAAACTGCGTAAACTCCATCGGAGCATCGTCTGAACTTTGAATATTCAGACCGTTTAACACATTCCACGCCTGTTTCAGCGTATCCACTTTCTGATACGTATAATATGTGCCAAGAAACGCATAATTCAAAAGCCCCACTCCAAGAAGCGCCAGCGTCATAACTCCGATGAATGCCACGGCGATTTTCCGTTTTACCGAATATTTCATCTGTCTACCTCAAACTTATAACCCATTCCCCAGATGGTCTTGATGTATTCTCCTTTTTCTCCCATTTTGCTCCTGAGTTTTTTCACGTGGGTATCGATCGTCCTGGCATCCCCAAAATAATCGTAATTCCAGACATTATTCAGGATCTTTTCCCTGGACAGGGCGATTCCCTGGTTTTCCAGAAAATAGGTCAGCAGTTCAAATTCTTTGTAACTCAGTTCCATCGGTTCTCCATCCAGTGTCGCCTGATGGGCGGTCTTGTTGATCCGAATGCCCCCAGCCTCCAGTACGCTTTCCGTATCTGTCTGTCCGGTACGGCGCAGGATCGCTTCCACCCGTGCCACCAGGATTTTGGGAGAAAACGGTTTGGAAATATATTCATCCACTCCAAGATCAAATCCCAGAAGCTCGTCCCTCTCATCGCTTTTTGCCGTCAGCATAATGATCGGCACCTTGGAATACTGTCGGATCTCCCGGCAGACCTGCCATCCGTCCATCTTCGGCATCATCACATCCAGGATGATCAGCGCGATTTCTTTGTCCTTGAAAAATATGTCCACCGCTTCTTCCCCGTCACCGGCCTCCAGAACCTCGTAACCGCTTTTGCTCAGGAAGTCCTTGACCAGTTTCCGCATCCTGCTTTCATCATCTACCACCAGAATTTTTATCTTATCCATTTTTTCCACGTCCTCTCTTCTCCGTAACTCCGGATTCCATTTTGTATCCTTATTATAGCAAATTATAACAAAGGTTTATGTTTATTCTGTGAAACACGCTCAAGAGCATGTTTGAAAATAGAACCGCAATTTCAAAGCGCACCCGGGAGTAGATTGGAACCTGCATTTCTGCAATCTGTATTCTCCTGTATCATTCCCGGGCACGCTTCCAACAAATTCCGATAATCCATATTTCCGGCAAGTGTTCAGGCATCTGTTCAGACATCTGGACCTCTCGTCAGCGCGTGTTTCAAATTGCTTTCTGCAATGTTTCTTTCTCTGTTCTTCTCTGTATTATACGTCCTGCGTCACGGTACAGCAACCGTTTTTTCTCCCGGTCAGCCGATCAGCGACAGGAAGGTTGCAGAACCTGCCACCCCATCCACCGTCAGTCCCTGTGCCTTCTGATAACTTTTCACCGCCAGTTCCAGCCCACTGCCGAAAATTCCTGGTGATTCCACTCCGTTGACCATATAGTCTTTCAGCATCAGCAGGATTTCTGCCGCCGTCACCAGATACTGTCGCTCTCCTCTCCGCACATAATGAGAGCCAAGTGCCTGACGGGATTTTGGCCCCCAGATACCGTCCACGGACAGCCCTGCCTGGTAATCCAGATTGAGTGCCTGCTGCAATACCTTGATCCCCGCTTTTTTCGTTCGGCTTCCACGGATCCCATCCGCAGAGATTCCGGCTCCGCAGAAATTGTTTGCATGTATCTGACCGGCATGAACCACGATACTGCCTGATACAGACGGTGTTCCGTCGTCGGATGGCATATCGGTTCCGGATTTCGCCCAACGGGACCGGAAGTTTTCAAAATTCCCATACTGTTCTTTTAACCTTGCTGTAGTACTGCCCCAGTCCGGCAGATACAGGTGTGTCCGGTCCACAAAACCGGACCAATCACCGCCCCATCCAAGACCCAGGGATTTTCCGATGTCGCCTACCCGTTGAAAAAATGCGTCGTCATCGTATGCATGACCGCTGACATTCTTATAAAAGTCAAAAGCAATCCCCCACTGGTGCTGAGAACTGTAGGAACTTCCCGGTGCATTGGTGATGATCGATCCTGGCTTTGTCCTTCCCTGCGCATACAAGGCATCCTGCTCCGCAGCCGTACGGAAACACTCCCCGATTCCCAGGTCAAGATTTTCCTTCCGGCACTCTTCCTGAAGCTGTGAAATTATTTTCTGAAGCCGCGGATGCAGCTTATTGATTTCTCTGCCCATATTCCTCTCCTTTCATTTCTCATTCCTGCTTCTCCATTCTCCTTTCCTTTTTCTCTTTCCTTCTTACTTCCTTTTTTCTTGCTCCTTTCTTGCTTGCTCTTTTTGCTTTATTCTTTTTCCTTCCTTATTCTTCTTTCTTAATCTGCTTCACCGTCTGATTGACATAAGTCGAAAGCCCCGCCACCAGAATTCCCTGTACGATAGACGTAAAGATTGCCATGGCGACACTCTGAACTCCCTCCAGCTGCGAAGTGGAAAGCACCCAGATTCCGCAGAGAAGGATGCCGGCTCCGCCCAGAATCAGCGGAATATACTTATCTTTGATCCTGTCTGTCTTTTTCAGCGCAATTCCCGCCAGATACAGAACCACCGATACCACCAAAAGTTCCGGCTTCACATAAGATATCATCTCTTCCATAAAAAACTCCTTTTTGACTTCTTACTATCATATATTCAAAAAGTACACGGAGGTTCCTTTCCATGAGCGGGGATTTCGGAATGCAGGACAAACAAAAAACACAGCAGATATTTTTTGCCGTGCGTCCTGGATTTCAAAAAAACATATTGATTTTTTCAGTGAAAGTGCTATACTACAAGACATGGGGCATTAGCGCAGTTGGGAGCGCGCAACATTCGCATTGTTGAGGCCGTGGGTTCGAATCCCATATGCTCCATTTTTGTATGTAAAAAACGGAAGAAATCCATAGATCGAATGGGATTTCTTCCGTTCTTTTTTATTGTAATTCAAACACGCTCTAGACAAAAAACCGCGAAAGCCCAGTAAAATCAAGGGTTTCGGGTTACAAGGAAGTATCTTCCGATTAGGCGGCATAGCTCCATTCAAGGGTTATGCCGTCTTTTCCTGTTTATTGGCTTCTTTTTGTTCTGTCTGCGGCTCGGCAGGCAGATGGATTTCTCCCACGAAGTTAAAGACAATATCCACTTTCTGAAAACGCTTGCC
>CABUPZ010000113.1 GCA_902493585.1 uncultured Fusicatenibacter sp.
ACCATGGTTGTCTTTCTGAGCACAGGTCTTCTGGAGGAACTGTCCAGAGAGCTGATCGCCGGCGGCTATCAGGAAGATACCCCGGCGGCTATCGTTTACAAGGCAAGCTGGCCGGAGGAAAAAACCTTCCGCTGTACCGTCGGTACACTGGCACAGACGGCGAAGGAGAACGGAATCACCAAGACAGCGTTGATGATCATCGGAAATGCTGTGACTCAGGGAAATTATCGGAGAAGCGATCTGTATCATCCGGCATTTTCCACGGAGTACCGGCAGGCAGAAGTGCAGAGCGCAGACGAAACACAGGAATAAATTATGAAGTGCGCAGTGATAAGTTTTACCAGAAACGGCGGAACATTGAATCAGATCCTGTGCCGGAAACTTTCGGAAGAGGGATATCCGTCCAGAGGCTGTTCCATCCCCAAATATGCGCAGCCGCCGGAGCTTCCGTCCCTGCAGGAACCGCTGAAAGACTGGACCGGCAGGATGTTCCGGGAGGCGGACGCGCTGATCTTCATCGGCGCCTGTGGGATCGCGGTGCGCAGCATCGCGCCGTTTGTGCAGGATAAGAAGACGGACCCGGCGGTCCTTGTCATCGATGAACAGGGGAAATTTGTGATTTCTCTTCTGTCGGGACATCTTGGCGGAGCCAATGCGCTGGCGGAGGAAGCAGCCAGGATTTTGAATGCCGAGCCTGTCATCACCACAGCGACAGACCGTCAGGGAAAATTTGCCGTGGATGTGTTCGCGAAAGAGAACGGGCTGGCGATCGTGGAGATGGATCTGGCAAAGGAAGTGTCCGCACGGATCGTGGACGGACGGAAGGTCGGAATCTATTCAGAGTTTCCGATGGACGGCGAACTTCCCGGTGAGCTGGAACTGCAGGAACCGGCACCGGTTGGCATTTGTATTTCCTTATCGGATACGGTTCAGCCGTTTCCAAAGACCCTGCATCTGATTCCGCGGATCGTGACGGCCGGAATCGGCTGCCGGAAAGATGTGCCGAAGGAGCAGATCCGGATCCGTCTGGAACAGGCGCTGGCACAGGCTGGAATTTCGGAAAAAGCGCTGTGCCGCATTGCCAGCATTGATCTGAAAGCCGGGGAACCGGGGATTTTGGAGTTATGCAGGGAATACGGGATTCCTTTTGAGACTTTTACCGCCGAAGAGCTGAAGGCTGTGCCTGGAACGTTTACAACGTCCGCCTTTGTGAAGGATACCACAGGGGTAGACAATGTCTGTGAGCGCAGCGCAGTTCTGGCCGGCGGACGACTGATAGAAAAGAAACATGCCGGGGCAGGGGTGACGATCGCACTCGCTGCCGGAGAATGGAGGGCAAAATTTTGAATACAGTTTATGTGGTTGGCATCGGACCGGGTGCCTATGAGAAGATGACCATCGAGGCCGCGGAGGTTCTGCGGAACAGTGATGTGATCATCGGATATACCGTTTATGTGGATCTCGTGCGGGATCATTTTCCGGGGAAGGAATTTCTGACGACCCCGATGAAAAAAGAAGTGGACCGCTGCCGCATGGCGTTTGAGGAAGCAGAAAAAGGGAAGAAGGTGGCAATGATCTGCAGCGGTGACGCAGGCGTTTACGGCATGGCGGGGCTGATGTATGAGATCGGCAGGGAATTCCCATCCTGTGAGGTTCAGGTGATCCCGGGTGTTACGGCGGCGACCGGCGGTGCAGCGGTGCTTGGCGCACCATTGATCCACGATTTCGCGCTGATCAGCCTCAGCGATCTTCTGACTCCCTGGGAAAAGATTGAAAAACGTCTGCGGCTGGCGGCAGAGGCGGATTTCGCCATCTGTCTTTACAATCCCAGCAGCAAGAAACGGGCGGATTACCTGAGAAAAGCCTGTGAGATCATGCTGGAAGCAAAAGGAGAAGATACGGTCTGCGGCATTGTCAGCCAGATCGGCCGGGAAGGAGAGTCCATGCAGGTGCTTACGCTGCAGGAACTGAAGGATACTCAGGTGGATATGTTTACGACCGTTTTTATCGGAAACAGTCAGACGATGGAGATCAACGGCAGGATGGTGACGCCGAGGGGATATCGCTATGAATAAGATCCTTTTGTTTGCGGGAACGACGGAGGGCCGTCATATGGCTGAGTTCCTGAATCGCCACAAACTTTCGGCGGTTGTATGCGCTGCGACGGAATACGGGAAATGCCAGATCCTTCCGGGAGAGTATCTGGATGTGCGCAGCGAGCGGCTGAACGCGGATGAGATGATACGGCTGATTCAGGAAGAGCAGATCTGTCTTGTGATCGACGCAACCCATCCTTATGCGGTGCTGGTTTCGGAAAACATCCGAAACGCCTGTGAACAGACGGAAACGGAATATCTGCGCCTGCTTCGTCCTTCCGGGGAGATCGGAGAAGATTGCATTCTCGTTGACTCTGTGGCGGATGCGGTGGAATGGCTGAAAGCTTCCGGCGAACGTGCCCTTGTAACGACGGGAAGTAAAGAACTGGCGGCTTTTACGGCAATCCCGGATTACCGGGAACGGATCTTTGCAAGAGTACTGCCGACACCTTCGGTGGTAGCTCACTGTGCGGAACTTGGGTTTGACGCAGGTCATCTGATCGCCATGCAGGGGCCGTTTTCTCTGGAAATGAATCTTGCCATGCTCCGGCAGACCGGGGCGAAAGTCCTTGTGACCAAGGAATCCGGAAAGAACGGCGGCTTTGACGAAAAGGTGCAGGCGGCCAGAGAGGCAGGCGCACGCCTTCTTGTCATCGGCAGGCCGTACGATGAGACAGGCAGAAGCGAAGCAGAACTCTGTGCGCTGCTGGCGGAGCGTTATGGACTGGAGATCCGGCAGGAGGTTACCATTGCCGGGATCGGTATGGGAAATCCGGAGAATATGACTGTGGAAGTGCAGAAAGCCATCCGTGAGGCGGATGTGCTGATCGGCGCGGGAAGAATGCTGGAAGCGGCAAAGAATCAGCTTGGTTCTGTGTGTGACAAACCATGTCTGGATGCGTATCAGCCGGAGGTGATCCGGGAGTTTCTGGACCGGCATCCGGAATACGGACGGGCGGTGCTGCTGCAGTCCGGAGACACGGGATTTTTCAGCGGTGCAAAACGCCTGTTCCAGGTGCTGGAAGACCGCAGCATCCGTGTGCTTTCCGGAATTTCCTCCGTGGTATATCTCTGCGGAAAACTGCAGACTTCCTGGGAGGATGTCTGCCTGCTCAGCCTTCATGGGCGGAAGGCAAACGGGGTGGATGCGGTCCGCCACCATAAAAAAACGTTCCTGCTGTCCGGCAGCAAGGGCGGAGCGTCCGCTTTTTGTGAAGAGCTGTGCCGGTATGGGCTGGATCAGGTGAAAGTGACGGTGGGAGAAACTCTTTCCTATCCGGAAGAACGGATCGTTACCGGAACAGCGTCACAGTTGGCGGGACAGTCTTTTGAGGCGTTGTGCGTACTCTTTGTGGAAAATCCGGCTCCGGTCTCCCGGGAAACCCTCGGGCTTCCGGACGAAGCCTTTGTCCGCGGAAAGGTACCGATGACCAAGCGGGAAGTCCGCGCGGTTTCCATGTCCTATCTGGGACTGGAAGAGGATTCGGTGGCGTGGGATGTGGGTGCCGGTACGGGCTCCGTGTCGGTGGAAATGGCGCTCCAGGCGTGGAACGGAGAGGTCTACGCTGTGGAACAGAAAGAAGAGGGTATCGATCTGATCCGGGCCAATGCATTGCAAAACGGCTGCGCCAATCTTACGGCAGTGGCAGGAAAAGCGCCGGAGGCCCTGAGTCAGCTTCCGGCTCCGACCCATGTGTTTGTCGGCGGTTCCGGCGGCAAATTAAGGGAGATTCTGGAGACGGCGCTGGAGAAAAATCCAGGTGTCCGTGTGGTCATCAATGCCATCTCCCTGGAGACCATTGCGGAAGCGGCGAGATGTCTGGAGGAACTGTCTTTCGCAGAGCCTGAAATTGTATGTCTGCGGGCGGACCGGGCGAAATTGCTGGGCAAAAGCCATCTGATGATGGGAATGAATCCCATTTATATTTTTGCGGCGACAGGAGGCGAACATCATGGAACAGAGCGGGAGAAGTAACAGCAAAATAGCGGCGCCGCGGTTTATGATCGCCGCCCCGAAAAGCGGAAGCGGAAAGACGATGATCACCTGCGGTCTGCTCCGCGCACTCCTTCTCCGCGGCAGGAAGACCGCCGCTTTCAAATGCGGTCCCGATTACATCGATCCGCAGTTCCATGAGACCGTGGTGGGAGCGCCGTCACGCAATCTGGACCCGTTCTTTACCGATGGCCCGATGACCAGATATCTGTTTGGATGTCATGCCCGTTCGGCGGACGTATCCGTGATCGAAGGAGTGATGGGATACTATGACGGTCTTGGCGGTACTTCCGTGGAAGCCAGCGCCTATCATCTGGCGCAGATGACGGAAACGCCTGTGGTGCTGGTGATGGATGCCAGGGGAATGAGCCTGTCGGTTCTGGCGGAGCTGAAAGGATTTCTGGAATTCCGAAAGGACAGCAGGATCCGGGGTGTGATTTTCAACCGGATGTCCAAGGGAATTTACCAGCTGCTTGCGCCGATGGTTCAGGAAACGCTTGGCATCCGTCCCATTGGCTATGTGCCGGAAAGCGAGGAATGCAGACTGGAAAGCCGCCATCTGGGACTGGTTCTTCCGGGCGAGGTGGAAAATCTTACCGGACGGCTGGACCGGCTGGCTGAGATCCTGGAAGAGACGGTGGATCTGGACGGGCTTCTGGAACTGGCGGGAACGGCTCCGGAGCTTTCGGTTGAAATGCCAGCAGAACTGAGAAGGATGCTGGACAGCCGGGAAGCGGAGGAGCTCCGCCGGGCTGCGCCGGCGATCGGTGTGGCAAGGGATGAGGCGTTTCAGTTTATTTACGCGGACAATCTCAGGCTTCTGGAAGAACTGGGAGCGAGGATCGTCTTCTTTTCTCCGCTCCACGACAGCCATCTGCCAAAGGGGCTGCAGGGTGTGCTACTCTATGGGGGCTATCCGGAACTGTATGCCGAAAAGCTGTCGGCGAATGATTCCATGCGAAAGGAACTGAGGAAGGCGCTGGAAGCGGGAATGCCATGTATGGCAGAATGCGGCGGTTATATGTATCTGTCTCAGCAGATGGAAGATATGGAGCAGAAAACCTGGCCGATGGTCGGAGCGGTTCCGGGTGAGATCTATCGGACGAAGAAACTTGGAAGATTTGGTTACATCCGGCTGGAAACCGGACAGGAGCAGGTGCTTGGCGGCGGATGCGGACCTTTGCGCGGCCATGAATTCCATTATTTTGACAGTACAGACTGCGGCACGGTCTTCCACGCGCAGAAACCGAACCGGAAGCGCGGCTGGGAATGTGTACATGGAAGCCGTACGATGCTGGCAGGGTTTCCGCATCTGTATTATTATGCCTGCCCTGGTCTTGCTTTGGATTTTCTGAAAAAATGCTGTGAATTTGGAGGGACAAAATCATGTGGCTGACATTGGCGGCGCTGCTGACCGGGTATGCGCTGGATCTTATCTTCGGCGATCCCCGTCAGATTTATCATCCGATCCGGATCATCGGAAATCTGATCACTGTTCTGGAAAAAGGGATCCGGAAAGTATTTCCGAAAACCTCAAAAGGAGAACTTGCCGGGGGCACAGTGCTTGTTGTGCTGGTGGTACTGATCTGTACGGCGGTGCCGGCAGCGTTGCTTGGGCTGGCAGCCTGGATCCATCCGGCGGTTTACTGGCTGCTGGCTTCTTTCTGGTGCTGGCAGATCCTGGCGACGAAATCTCTGAAAACAGAGAGTATGAAAGTCTACGCACCGCTGAAAGAAGGAGATCTTCCGGCAGCGCGCCGTGCGGTTGCAATGATCGTTGGACGGGACACTGAGCGTCTGACGGAAGAAGGCGTGGCAAAGGCCGCTGTGGAGACCGTCGCGGAGAATACTTCCGACGGAATCGTCGCACCGCTGATCTTTCTTGCGCTGGGCGGTCCGGCACTTGGTTTTTTCTATAAAGCGGTCAACACGATGGATTCCATGGTCGGTTATAAAAACGAACGATATCTTTATTTTGGAAGGACGGCAGCCCGTCTGGATGATGTGCTGAATTTTCTTCCGTCCCGGATCAGCGCATGGCTGATGATCCTTGCGGCGGCGGTTCTTGGAATGGACGGAAAGAACGCGAAAAGGATTTATCTCAGGGACAGGAGAAATCACGCAAGCCCGAATTCCGCCCAGACCGAGGCGGTGATGGCCGGAGCCCTGCGCGTTCAGCTGGCGGGGGATGCCTGGTATTTTGGGGAATTGTACAAAAAGCCCACCATCGGAGACCCGTTCCGTGCGGTGGAATCTGAGGATATCGTGCGGGCAAACCGGCTGATGTACCTGACTTCCGCATTTGCGCTGGCGGTGTGCGGGATCCTGCGTGCGGTCGTCTGCTTGCTGGTATAAGCAAAAATACGCAACCGTTCCGCTGGCTGAATTGTTACAAAAATACATACTGGGAAGGATACTGATAAGATGAAGGAAAATCCACATGGAGGAGATATTTATTCCGGCAAATATGACTATGATTTCTCTGTGAATGTCAATCCCTTCGGGCCGCCGGAATCTGTCCGTCAGGCGGTGCGGGAGTCTGTGGAATGTCTGACCAATTATCCGGACAGTTCCTGTCAGGCACTCCGGAAGGCTTTGGCAGAGAAACTTGCCGTCCGTCCGGATCATCTGATCTTCGGAAAC
>CABUPZ010000114.1 GCA_902493585.1 uncultured Fusicatenibacter sp.
TACTGAAATCTGCTCAGCATACCGAAATCGAAACAGATATATTTCTCATAGCCGTAATCCTTCAGGATCTCATAGATTGCCTCCAGCCGCTCCACCGCTTCCAGCGCCTCCCGGTTCCTGGTCAGTGTCCTCGCTTTCCGGAGAACCTCCGGACCGCCGAACATCTGCGTCATCCCCGCCAGCGCACGGCTCTGATCCGGATGGAGGTGGAATCTCTCCAGCAATTCCTCCACACCGAAATAATTTTTGATGGAGATCAGCTCTCTCAGCTGATGGAACCCTTCTTCCGAAAGCCGTGCCTCCTTTGCCAGCGCACGGAAATATCCTACATGGCCGACGCTCACCTGAAATTCCCGGAATCCCGCGTCCAGCATCAGCCGCACTGTCATCGCCAGCAGCTCTGCGTCCGCCATGGGCGAATCCTCGTTGAGCAGTTCCACGCCCATCTGCGTGGACTCCTTCAGCCTGCCCTGATAGCTGGAATTATTTACAAAACTGCTTCCCTGGTACCAAAGGCGGATCGGAAGATCCTCTTCCATATAGTACATGGAAACCGCCCGCGCAATGGACGGGGTAAAATCCGGGCGAAGCACAAGCGTGTTTCCCTCCCGGTCAAAAAATTTGTACAGTTCTCTGGACGGCGTCGTGCCGACTTCACGACCGAATACATCGAAAAACTCAAAGGACGGCGTCTCGATCTCCTGATACCCGTACGCCTGAAATACCTTTTCTACCTTTTGCTGAAGCGTCCGCTTCCGTTTACATTCTTCGCTGAAAACATCTCTGACCCCCTCAGGCGTATGAATCATTTTATCCATCCAAAAGTTCCTCCTTTTGCACTTTACTTCACTACCATATTACTATTCAAAACTATTGGTATTATACCGGAAGCTACCGCTCCTGTCAATCCCGAAGTTCCAGATCCATCTGCAAACCTTTCAGATAAGGCAGCAAGATACCATCTCTTCCCCGTGTGAGGATCCAGTTCTGATCCAGTTCCTCAAACCGGAAATGTTTTTTTCCTCCGGAAGCGCCCCGCTCCCAGAAACGCATCATCTCCTCAAACCGGAGATAATAAAAAGCATCCCGCCCGGCAAAATAAAGAAGCAGAAAGGCAATTCCCCCCTGCGACTCAAAATCCTGCATAAACCGGACCTGATGCTCATGAATGTTCGCCAGCGGAAAGGCATCACTGTGGCACTCCTTCGCATCAAAGCAGACGGGTATACTCTGCACCACACCGATGTAATCCACGGTACTCTTTTTTTCAAAATATGCCAGCGTAATGTGACGGCTCTCCTTGTCAATTTTGATGGGAGTGATCGGCGTCGGCACTTTCTGGATCAGCGCCAGCTTTTTTTCCCGGTACTGTTCGTTGGTCCGGTTGATCAGCTCCTCCAGAAGGGAACCTCGAAGTCCTCTGGAATTCCATGTTGCCATTTCTCTTTTGTCCTCTCTTCTTCAACTATTCGATCCATCCCATAGCTTTCAGGGGCCAGTAGCGAAATCCCGCCTGTCCGATGATCTTGTCCCTGTTCACATATGGATTTTTCCAGTATCTGGAATCTCTGGAAATTTCCCGGTTGTCTCCCAGCACAAAATAGGAATCCTCCGGAACGTGATAGGGACCGAAATCTCCCGTAGGAGTCTCCGGACAGAAATCATCCCTCAGCGGAGCATCCGAACCGTCGATATAGACTTTTCCGTCGCGGATCTCCACCGTCTCTCCCGGCAGACCGATCACGCGTTTGATGAACCGCTGAGTCTCATCGTCCGGATAATAAAATATAATGATATCATACCGCTCAGGATCGTGATTCCAGTAAGCCAGCCGGTTTCCGAACAGCTGGTCCTGTGTCATGATCGTCGGCTCCATCGATGGAGACGGAACCCTGGCATTGATGATCACTCTCTGAGTCAAAAAAAGCATTGCTGCAGTAAATGCCAGCGTAAGCGCCAGGTACTCTGTCAGGAGTCTGCTTCCGCTGTTTTTTCTTTTGCGTCTCTTTCTTCTGCTCTCTTTCATTTTCGCCCCTGTCCAAACTACTTTCCTCCGACAGACAGTTTTTCCGCCTGCAGAATTTTCTGAAACAGTTTCGGCGGCTTTGCCGTGACCGTCTTTTGTGAAACACCTTCCAGCGGTGGCTCCATCACCGGAAATTCTATCTGCCAGCTGTGCAGAAACTGGGAGTTCAGCCCGTAGGTTTCCCGGAAATACCGGTTGAAGGCCGCGTCCCCGTACTTTCTGTCTCCTGCCAGCGGATGCCCGATCCCCGCCAGATGGCTGCGGATCTGATGTGTCTTTCCCGTAACCAGTTCCACTTTCAGCAGTGTCATCTCCTTATTTGCCGCCAGCGGCTCATATGCCGTCTCGATGGGCACTCCGTTTTCCAGGGGCTCCCTGCTTACCCTTGCCTGATTCTTCGTCTCGTCCTTTGTCAGCCATCCCCGGATCCGTTCTTTCCGGGTGACCTGTCCTTTGACCAGAGCCAGATAATATTTCCCGGCACGGCGCTCCTTCAGCAGACGTCCCATCTCCTGGGCCGCCGCCAGTGTTTTCGCCCCGATCACAAGTCCGCTGGTATTCCGGTCCAGACGGTTGCAGACCCCGGGAGTAAATCCCGCCAGGCTCTCCGGCGTCACCTGCCCGCTCTCCAGCAGATAGCCGACCAGATATTCATTCAAAGACACGTCTTTCGGATCCGCCTTCTGGGAAAGCATCCCCACCGGTTTGTTCACCAGCAGAATCTGACGGTCCTCATAGACAATCTCCAGCCCCGGCCACCGCGGATACTGATCTGCTTTTCTGGACTCGTGGAATTTTTCCAGCGTTTCCTCAGACAGATACAGCCGGATCACATCTCCGTTTTTCAATTTTTCACTTCCGTCCGCCTTCTTCCCGTTCAGAACAATATTCTTTTTCCGGAGCATCTTATAAAGGAAACTCTTCGGCGCCAGATTGAGATATTTCTGAAGATATTTGTCCAGCCTCTGCCCGGCATCCTCCCGAAAAATCAGTTCTCTCATACATTTCTCCCTTATGTTTTCTCTTATAAGACGATTGCCAGCAGATTATGTTTAACCATCTCATCCCTGGACAGATCCGGATACCGCTCGTCCGGAACAAATTTTTCATTGGCATCCGCTTCCAGCTGCTCATAATTCCGGTTCAGGCTGTCCAGACGCTCCAGATACGGTTTCATCTGATCAAAGATCTTTACATGATTTTTATATCCGTTTGCCCGGAGCAGTTTTCCGATATGTTTCTCACATTCCTCAATCTGTTGGCGATTCTTTGCCTGGCTGGTGTAACCCACCACTTCATAACCGCAGACAGCAACCGCGTCCACCATCAGGCTGTCCGTCTCCTTCGTAAAGTACATTTCATACATCATGGTAAGCTTTCCCGCATGACTGCCGATCTCTTCGACCGTCTCACGGCTTGCCGGCTTCTGCATCATCATCATGATCAGCCCCACAATAGATTTGCATCCCGGCAGACAGCCTACCACAGCGATCACAGTAAAAATGTTATTCTTGTCCCCTTTGCAGATGATCAGACCTGCGATCAGAATGATCAAAGGCATCGCAAACATGCCGAGCGTGACCAGCAGCCTTCTCTTTTTTTCATACCGGATATAACCGCTGTTTCCCTTTCTGACTTTCATTCTCTATCTGTTCTTCCTTTCTTTTTGTGAACTTTTCGGATCGTACTTTTTTTCTTTCCGCTTCCTGTCCGCTGCCCGGCAGCCCGCTTTTTTCCGAAAGCAGCATTTACCGCCCGCGTACCGTCCGGTCTTCCCGTTGCGGAACGTTTCTCCTTCGCCATCTCCCTGGGACGGATCAGACATTTGGGACCGAAACCGATCAGATCCTGCCGTCCGGCGCGCTGCAGCGCCTCTTTGACCAGCTCATAGTTTTTCGGATCCCGGTACTGGATCAGCGCCCGCTGCATCGCCTTCTCATGGGGATTCTTCGGTACATACACATTTTCCATGGTCAGAGGATGCAGTCCCGTATAATACATGCAGGTAGACAGCGTGGAAGGAGTCGGATAAAAATCCTGCGCCTGCTCCGGAATAAATCCCATGTCCCGGATATATTCTGCCAGTTCCACCGCCTCCGCAAGACCGCAGCCCGGATGGGAGGACATAAAATACGGCAGCGCGTACTGATCTTTGTGATGCTTTTTATTGCAGGCGTCAAACCGCTTCAGGAACTGCTCATACACCGCATGCTCCGGTTTTCCCATGAAATGCAGCACCTGGTTGGAAACATGCTCAGGGGCTACCCGGAGCTGGCCGCTGATGTGGTCTTTCACCAGCTCGTTGAGAAATTCATCCTTCCTGTCCGCCAGCACATAATCAAACCGGATGCCGGAACGGACAAACACCTTCTTCACTTTTGGAAGCTTTTTCAGCTCCCGGAGAAGACGGACGTAATCAGAATGATCCGCCTTCAGGTTCGGACAGGGCTTCGGAAACAGGCAGGCACGGTTTTTGCAGGCTCCCTTGGTCCGCTGCTTTTCACAGGCAGGAAAACGGAAGTCCGCCGTCGGTCCTCCCACATCATGGATATATCCCTTGAACTCCGGCTCCTGTGTCATCTCCTTCGCTTCCTGCAGCATGGACCGGTGGCTTCTCGCCTGCACGACCCTGCCTTCATGAAAGGTCAGCGCACAGAAATTGCAGGAACCGAAACAGCCACGGTTGCTGGTCAGACTGTATTTGATCTCCGCAAACGCCGGGATTCCCCCAGCCGCATCGTAGGACGGATGCCATCTGCGCATATAAGGCAGATCATAGACATCATCCATCTCCTGCTCCGTCAATGGCCATGCGGGAGGATTCTGGACCACATACCCTCTGGTGCCGTAGCTTTCCGCCATGGGCCGCGCCGTATGTGCGTCCGTATTCTGATACTGGAGTGCAAAGCTTTCCGCATATTTCCGTTTTTCCTGACGCACCTCCTCATAGGAAGGGAGGATCAGAGGGTTCTCCAGATGCTCCAGGCTCCTGCTCCGGTAAACGGTTCCACGGATGAAAGTCAGATCCTCCACGGCGATCCCCGCATTCAGCGCGTCCGCGATCTCTACAAGCGAATGTTCTCCCATTCCATAGGAAATCATATCCGCACCGGAATCCAGCAGCACAGACCGCTTGACCTGGTCCGACCAGTAGTCATAATGCGCCATCCTCCGGAGTGATGCCTCGATGCCTCCGAGGATGATCGGAACCTTCTTATACGTCCGCCGGATCAGGTTTCCATAGACGGTCACAGCCCGGTCCGGCCGAAGCCCCATCTGCCCGCCGGGAGAGTAGGCATCCGTCTTCCGGTGTTTTTTGGAAACCGTGTAGTGATTCACCATCGAATCCATATTTCCCGCCGACACCAGAAAGGCAAGGCGGGGTTCGCCAAACTCCGTGATGCTTGAATCCTTTTTCCAGTCCGGCTGTGCCAGGATTCCCACCGTGTAGCCATGGGCTTCCAGCACGCGGCTGATGATCGCCGGTCCGAACGACGAATGATCCACATAGGCATCGCCGATCACATAGACGAAATCCATCTGACGGATACCCCTCTGTTCCATTTCCTTTTTTGTTGTTGGTAAAAACGGCATATTGTTAACTCCTCTTTGTCTCTTCCGTCATAACCGTTCAGCCAGCTGAACCGTTACCGTCCGTTCTCTGCTCCTCGGTCTGTTTCAGCACCAGAAGTTCCTCTTCCGTCAGCAGACGTGCCTGCCCCGGCTCCAGTGTTTCATCCAGCACCAACGGCCCCATGGTGAGTCGTTTCAAAAACAGCACTTCCATATCCACTGCCTCAAACATCCGTTTGATCTGATGAAAGCGCCCTTCCCGTATCGTGATCTTCACTTCGCTGCGCCATGCTTTTCCGTCTGCGCCGCCCTCTTCCTCCCGGGAACCCAGAATCTCCAACCGCGCCGGAAGAGTCTTTTTCTCGTCGCCGATCTCCAGTCCCTCTGCAAAAAGCTCCTGTTCCCGCTGTCCCGGCCTTCCGGAAACCACCGCATAGTAGGTCTTGTCCACATGGCGTTTCGGTGACAGCAGCGCATGGGCGAGCGCTCCGTCATTGGTCAGCAAAAGCAGACCTTCCGTGTCCTTGTCCAGCCGTCCCACCGGAAACAGATCCTTCCGTGTCGCGTCAGGCAGCAGAGACACCACCGTCCGGTCCCGCCGGTCCTCCGTGGCGGAGACCACCCCCTGCGGTTTGTTCAGCATCCAGTATTCCAGCGCCACATACCCAACAGCTGCTCCATCCAGAGTAACCGTATCTTCCCCGGGATCCACTTTCTGTTCCGGGCTTCGGACAGCTTCTCCGTTTACACAGACACGTCCCTTCCGGATCATCTGTTTTACCTCACTGCGGGTTCCCGCCTGCATGTCCGCCAGATATTTGTCCAGTCGTAATTTCTTCATACCATCCGCCATCCTGCATAATATTTATTCTTTAACGTTCCGTTGTTTAT
>CABUPZ010000115.1 GCA_902493585.1 uncultured Fusicatenibacter sp.
AAATTGCAGAAATCAATTTTCAGACACGCTCCAGAATGTTCTTTACACTGTCCCGGACGATCAGTTCTGTCGGCAGATGAATGGACCGCACCGGCACCGGCTCGCCGTGCAGCCGTTTCATCAGCAGCCGCACCGCCTCAGAGGCTTTCTCCTCCGGATGCTGGCGCACAGTAGTCAGCATGGGACTGGACAGACGCGCGTAAATATTGTCATCAAAACCAGTCACAGAAAGATCCTCCGGCACACGGATTCCCTCCGCTGTCATCAACGTGATCGCTTCATTGGCATACAGATCATCGGTAAAAAATGCGGCGGTACAAACCTTGCCCGCCTTTTCACGGGCAAACTTCCGGATGATCTCACTTCGCAGATGCCGGTTTAGAGGCAAAGGATACCGGTCTTCCTCAAAAAAAGGCAGATGATGGCTGCGCAGAGTTTCCCGAAACCCTTCATAACGCATCCGGTTGCAGACGGAATCCTCCTTCTGGTCCATGAAAAAAGCAATCCTGCGATGGCCCTGACGGATCAGATACTCGGTCATCTGGGCAGCCCCTTCCCGGTCCTGCAGACCGATATTGTCGTACGCTCCATCCCCGGAATCAATGAAAACGATGGGCTTCACCGACCGCTTCGCCAGTTCCTCACATTGATCCGGTTCACATCCCAGTACAATCGCCCCTTCGATACTGCGCGCCTCCAGCTTCCGCAGGATCGCCTCCTCATCCGACGGAGAATCACTGACCACATAACGCCCAAATTCCCGCAGATTCTCAATCACCGCCTCCATCAATGCACCGCAGAAAGGATCCGTCAGTACATTCCTCTTCTCTCCCAGGCAGAAATCCAGTGCGATCAGACGGATCTCCTTCGGATTCTCCCGGCGGTTTTCTCCGGTATAATGGTGCTCCACCAGCGCAATCTCTATCCTCTTTCTGGTCTCCGGCGACATTTTTCCCGTTCTTCCATTGATAACATTGGACACCGTAGTCGGGCTGACGCCCAACTCACTGGCAAGTTCCTTAATCGTGATCATCTGCGATCTCCTTCTCTTCTTCTGGTCAAAAATCATAAAACCTCAAGATAACTGCAACATACAAAATATAAACATTACCGCCGCCAAAAATCTCTTATTATTTTTCAGTTCCTACAGCCTTTTTTATTTCAATACTATCATAGAATTATGTTCCGCTCCAGGTCAAGCATTAATTTTCCTGTTATAAAAATAGATAAACCGATCGATCCCGTCCAAAATATCCCGGAATTCTTCACGTGGTGCCAGCTCCACATACTGTTTCAGAAGTTCCCGTTCCCTGTCCTTATATTTTCCATAAAAAATATCAAACAGGTTATGCCCTCTCAGGTAAATGCGGATCTCCTCCATATGTTCCTTCATATCCTCCGGTCCGGTAAATTCCCGTCCCATCACCTGGGTCAGATGGCGTCCGCTGGAGAGGCGGTGGAGGTACTCCTGCCATTTTTCCCATAAGATCCGGTAAAAATCCTCCGGACCTTTCAGCACTCCGATTTTGGTCATCAGTTCCGGATTCAAAAAATAGTTCTCAAAAGAGTAATACTTCAGGATCAGCACATTCCTCGGCCGTACCCTCGGCAGACGGTCCACATCCTCCACCCGCCGTTCGTCATAGTATTTACACAGCGAACGGGTCAATTCCTCCGGATCCTTTCCATCCCCGTCCCGGATCATCAGAAACTGATCCTGGATATACACCTGATTCATATACTTCAGATTCGCATAAGTTTTAATATTGGTACAGCTGTTGGTCGTAATGATCGCGACCCGCGACAGGTTGCCCTGCTCATCACAGATTTCCGAATAATATTTTTCCAGCAGGAGCGGCAGACGGCTCTTATCCTGTTTACCTTCCACAAAGAAGACAAAATTCACATTGAGCAGATCGTTTGCCGTATACCCAAGATCATCCAGAATCTCGGAGATATCCGTTTTTTTCCGGATCACCGAATAATCTTCCTCGTCCAGCACAACCTGCCGGATCTGTCTGCAATTAAAATGGTACAGAAGATTGGGCGAATGGGTGGAAAAGATCACCTGGCTCTTCTTCGAAAGCCGGAACAGGATCTCCCCGGAAATTTTTTGAAGTCTCGGATGCAGAAAGATTTCCGGATCCTCCACCACGATCAACCCGGGAAGCTTCCCCTCTTCCTCCATGCATGCTTCCAGAAGAGAAAGGATATAAATGCTTCTCATCCCCTTGCCCATCTGATCCACCGCCATTCCATATTCCCGATTGGGATTGTACACCGTGGTCTCCACCTGAAAAATCTGATTGGCATGGCACTGCAGTTCATAACAGATTTCTTCCTGCCTTCCGCTGTTTCTGCGGAAAATTCGGTTCACCCTTCTGGAAAATCCATCCAGGTTCATCTGATACAGTTTGTACTCCAGAAGCTTTTCCGCCTCAAAAGCATTCATCTCCTCGGGACGCTTCCGTTCGATCAGCCCCATACAGGAAAAGCAGTGGCTGCATGGCTTCCCGCTGTCAAACATACAGCAGCCGGTCCGCATTCGTTTCAGAAGATCATCCTCCTGAAACATCAGGATCGTCTCCTGCATCTGACGGATGTCTCTTTGGCTGTCCAGATAAAAAACCTCCGGAAGGATCTGACGGATATACCGGTTATTTTTATGCACACCGTCAAAATACCGGATATCCCCATCCGGGCTTGCCTGGAACGTAAAGCGCAGATGCCCGTCTTTCCAGGAAGGCAGCTTGTTTCCAAAATCCGCCAGCCATTTTTCATACCTTTTATATCCGCTCACAATCTTTCTGGCATGAAGGCTTTTCAAGCTTTCCTCATCCAGCTCGATCTCCGCCTCAATCTCAATTTTCTGCCGCTTTTCATTGAAATCTTCCGGCGCAATGGCATAATTTCCCATCACCGCACGGATTGCATCCAGGATACAGGTTTTTCCGGAACTGTTCTGTCCCACCAGGATCAGTACATTTTCAATTTCTGTAAGATGGATCTCGCGGATCGATTTGAAATGATAAATATGCAGTTCCGTGATACGCATATGTCCTTTACTCCTTTCCCGTTACAGCCTTTGCCCGCCGTCAGGCCTGCCTTTCCCTGAAACTTCATATACAACAAAACACCGCAGGAAAATTTTCCATGTCAGAAAAATTTTCCTGCGGTGTATCAAACTCATCCATTCTCAGAAACTACGCGGATTCGCAGTATTTTCTGTCATCCGATGATCTGTTTTCCAAAGACATCTCAATCTTTAGTTCTCTTCTTTGTCATGTCCCAGGTCATGTTCGATTTTTGCCAGGGTCTTCTTATCCAGGTTGTAAACGAATGCGTATGCAACAAACTGGATCACTGCGCTCAGCAGATACATACCAGCGGTCAGATATCTCATGTTCAGAGCAACCTCCGGAAGCTGGTTTGCTTTCAGAGATGCATCGTATCCCAGCCATGTAGCAAACAGAAGACCTAAGGATGGTCCAATTCCCTGTGCCAGTTTACGGAAGAAGGAGTGCATTGCATATGTAGTACCTTCGTTACGTACACCAAATTTCCACTCTTCGTAATCCATTGCATCCGCCATCAGAGACCATGCTACGCAAGTTCCGATACCAGCGCCTACTGCGTTGATCAGCTGGCAGACAATAAACAGTGCAAGACCTTTTCCATCCGGAGTGATCGGAAGAACCAGCATCAGAACGTATGCCATTACGCTCACGAAAGAACCAACCGTGATCGCTTCTTTCTTGCCGAATTTCTTAACGATCTTAGCGATAAACGGCATATACAGGATCAGGCCGACGTAAGAGATCATTCCGACAATACCTGAAATCTGCGCGTTCTTAAAGTAGGACTGGAACATGATCTGCAGAGAAGTCTGTGCTCCGTACATACCAATGAACTGACCTACCGGTGCCAGGGTTGCACCTACTGCCGGACGGTTGCGCAGGAAGTTGCCGATTGCTTTGATGACATTGAACTTCTGAGGCTCTTCACCAACTTTAATCTCTCTCTCCACACGGATCTCAGTATTGCGGATCATAAACTGGAAAGCGATGAATCCGATGACACCCATGATCAGAGCAATAATGAAGATACGGCCTCCCAACAGGTTATTGCTTGCATCATAAATAAGGAACGGCAGAAGCACCTGACATGCTACGCTTCCCAGAGTAGAACCAATGGAACGCCAGGTAGACAGCTGTGCACGCTCTACCGGGTCAGCGGTGATCAGGGACAGCAGGGAACCATACGGAACGTTTGCAACCGTATAGAATGCATCCCATAAAATGTAGCCTGCAACGAACAGAATGTTCTTAACCATACCCGGTGCGCCCCTCCACGGTACGTAGCAGAGAGCTCCGGCTACAAGAAGACCAATAGATCCTGCCCAGATATAAGCAAGGAATTTGTTGCGTTTGTATTTTCTGCGGTCTGCGTCAACCATCGCTCCGATTACCGGGTCATTGATCGCATCCCACACCTGAACCAGCAGCAGAAGAACCGTCATGACATACTGATCAATTCCCATGTACTGCGTCCAGAAAATGGTAAGTGTGCCCTTTAAGGCGAAACTCATATTGCAGCCAAAGTCGCCTGCTCCGTATGCGAGTTTATCCCGCATACCAAATTTACGGTACTGTTTCGTTCCCGTGTTTGTTTTTGTGTTGCTCATACAACTTCTCCTCCTTAAATGTCTGATCTCCAAAAGCTTTCCTGCCGTACAACTCGCCGATATTGCTTCCATATTCATTGAGTTTTTGAGCACTTTGTTCATCTTCCGGTCAAATCGACTATCTTCATTATAGCATATTTTATAATTAATTCAATAAAATTTTCTTTTTTCTTAAGCAATTATTTATGATATTATAGTATAATTTTATGTTTGTATAGATTTTCCATGGCGAAAGACTTTTAGTTCCTCCGCGCTGCTGGAAAACAGCTCCTCTTTTTCCTCCAGATTCAGTTTTGTGCGGAGCTTGTTCCCCGGAAACACGGAAAAACGTACTTTCCCCGTCCATTCTTCCGGAATCTGATCCATCATCCAGTAGCCATTGGGAATCATCGCTGCTTTTCCGGAAAAGAAATTTTCATAAGATATATCAAAATCTGTATACAGTGCATCCTCCGTTGTATAGTCAAACAATTGCTTCAACGTCTCCGCCAGCTGGATACCGCACGCATTCTGGCAGCGGCGTAATGCCATGATCCTCCAGCGTCTCACAACACTTTTCCATCCTCCTCGGAACACGCATCCAGAACTGCCGGTTCGATCATTGCTTTCCACTCTTCATCCTCGTTGATCCACGCCGACAGATCCTCGATCCTCTCATCCTGGATCATCGTATGGTAAAAGGACGGCAGCATTCTCAGGTCCGTAATAACGGCAGGAAGCGTATCCGTCACATTCTGCCGCTTCAGATTCTGCCGGTACGCTTCCTCCGTCTCCTGGGCGCAGCCCGCAGACAAAATGGCAAAGACAGAAACCACCGCCAGCAGACGCCGCCCACTCCTTTTCTCTTTCCTGTATTTCATCATTCTTCCGTTTTCCCTCCTCCCGGGATGTTAATGAGACATCTTGTTCCGTCCTGTTCCGCCTCAAAGCAGAAACGGACGGCATCCCCATACTTCAGCCGAAGCCTGGTCATGATATTCACCACGCCGTATCCTCTCTTCTTGTACGAAAAGCATTCTTTCAGCTGAGAAAGAGGCATTTCGTTCATGGCAGTGATCTTCTCCATGACCTCCTTCTCTATGGGCGTTCCGCTGTTATAAACCTCCAGGCAAAGGATCTCCCCTTCTTTTCTCACCTGAATACGGATCCAGCCCCCTTCAAAAATATTGCAGAACCCGTATTTGATCGCATTTTCATGGTCGTCTCTTCTTTGTTGATCTGCGCCAGCATATAAATGGTATCCAGAGTGTTGTACAGAAAATGGGGATTGATCTGACTGATCAGCATATTCAGCTCACTGGTTCTCAGTTCCTTCTCCTGATCTTTGATCTCTTTCAACTTCCAGAAAATAAAAAAAAACACCTTCAGAGACTTTTCTGCCTCTGAAGGATGCTCTTTTCAAAAAACTATTATGCTACTTTGCTCTTTGCCAGCTCAGCCAGTGTTGCAAATCCCTCTGCGTCATTGATTGCCATGTCAGCCAGTACCTTACGGTTCAGCTCAACACCTGCCAGCTTCAGACCGTACATAAACTTGCTGTAGGACAGACCGTTCATTCTTGCTGCTGCGTTGATACGAGCGATC
>CABUPZ010000116.1 GCA_902493585.1 uncultured Fusicatenibacter sp.
CATTGCGGAGTTCTTTCATGATTTTATAGGAGTTATCTCTGGAACTGTCATCCACCAGGATCAGTTCAAACTCTTCGTGAATCGTAGTTTCAAATACTGTCCGGATGCGCTGGTACAGTTCCGTGAGCGTGTGTTCAGAGTTGAAAACAGGTACTACTACGGAATATAGACTCATAGCACTCATAAAATCCTTTCCATTTCTATTTTTTTCGTTATTACTATAGCATCTTTTTCAGCGGTTATCAAGCTTGCGGTATTCCTTTGGTGTCACGCCGAATTTCTTTTTAAAGACCCGGTTAAAATACGAAATATTGTTAAAACCTGACTCAAGAGCGATGGTGGTGATCGGAAGTTCCGTCTTCGCAAGCTGGCGGGATGCCATTTCCAGGCGGTACTGGTTCAGATACTCGATGCAGGTCATATTCATATGGCGTTTAAAGAAACGCATAAAATGGTATTCGCTGAAGTGGCAGAGATCTGCCAGTTCCCGAACGGTCACGGAACTTTGATAATGCTCCTGGATAAACTGCAGGACCATCTTCAGTTTGTCGGTAATATCGGTGTGGGTCTGATCGGTTCTCTGGTAAGGTACGTGGCTGTACAGCAGGAAGAACAGGTGAAGAAGCTGCGCTTTGATTTCCAGCTCGTAGCCGAACGGTTTTTCCAGGAAAGCCTTCCGGACCGTCTCAAAGGATTCCAGCAGAAGCGGTGCCACCGGGTCTGAGGCGGGAAGATGCACGGGGAACCGGATCGTTCCGCTGGCAAGAGAAATGAAAAATCGGGTCGTGCAGAAGTCCGGCATCGGACTTTCCAGCATATCCAGGCGAAAGACGAAGCTGTCCGTGATAAATTCCGCCTGAGGCCGTTCCACGGTGCCATGGAGCATTTCCGGAGGAAGGAGCAGAAAATCTCCCTCAGTAATATGGTAAGACTGCAGATCGATCTGGTAGGTGCAGGAGCCCTTCCGCACATAAGTGATCTCAAATTCTTCATGCCAGTGTACCGGCAGGCTGCCGGTGCCGAGAGGGAACACACAGGGATAATATTCCAGAGGGAACATGGCGGAGCCATGCTGCACCGGTTCCAAAAGATCAGGGTTCTGGTTCATAATAACTCTCCTTCGGCAGCAGGATTGTGTTATAAAAAGCTGGAAATATGCAAGAAAATCCTGTCTGCTGCCGCTATAATAATACCATAGGACATCATGCAGTGTCAAAAAATGAGAGCGGAAAGGAGAAGAAAGCATGATTCGCAAGTATCGTTTCGGAAACCCGTTGAATACAGAGGCCGTAGTGGAAGAGTATCCCGTCGAGCAGGGAGAACTCCCACGGGTGGAAGTGAAAGAAGGAGAAAAAATTTCCTTCGTGATGGCAAAGGACGCGCCCGTGTATGGCCTGGGCGAACAGGTACGCGGTATCAATAAGAGGGGATGGATTTATATCAGCAACTGTACCGACGATCCCAACCACCGGGAAGACACCCGTTCCCTGTATGCAGCCCACAATTTTCTTCTGTTTGCAGAGAAAGAACCGTTTGGAATTTTCCTGGATCATCCGGGCAAGGTAACCTTTGATATCGGCTACACACAGCAGGATACCGCGGTGATCACCATGGAAAACTGGGATATGGACGTATATTTTATCGATGGAAAAGATCTCAAAGATATTGTACATCAGTTCCGGTATATGATCGGTCGCAGCTATATTCCGCCAAAATGGGCGTTTGGATTCGGACAGAGCCGCTGGGGCTACAAAAGCGAGGATGACGTGCGTGAGGTGGAACGCAGATACCGTGAACTGGGGATTCCTCTGGACAGCATTTATCTGGATATCGACTATATGGAGCGGTTCAAGGACTTTACGGTGAACGAAGAAACCTTCCCGGATTTCCCGGAATTTGTAAAGGAAATGCAGGAGAAGCATATCCATCTGGTGCCCATCATTGACGCCGGTGTCAAGATCGAAGAAGGCTACCCGGTTTACGAAGAAGGCATGGAGAAAGGATATTTCTGTAAGGATGAGGATGGAAAGGAGTTCGTCGCAGCCGTATGGCCGGGACGGGTGCATTTCCCGGATATGCTGAATCCGGAGGCGCGCCGCTGGTTCGGACTGAAGTACAAATTCCTGTTGGATCAGGGAATCGACGGATTCTGGAATGATATGAACGAGCCGTCCATCTTCTATTCCGAAAAGCGTCTGGAGAAAGTTTTTGACGAGCTGGAAAGCTTCCGCGGAAAGAATCAGGATCTGATGACGCATTTTCACTTCAAGGGACTTGTCATGGAACTGGCAAATCATCCGGAGGATTACCGAAGCTTCTACCACAACTTTAACGGGGAAGGGACTCCGGTTCGCCATGACAAGGTACATAATCTGTACGGCTACAATATGACCCGCGCGGCAGGAGATGCTTTTGAGGAACTGGAGCCGGACAAGAGAATTCTGATGTTCTCACGTTCTTCCTATATCGGAATGCACCGTTACGGCGGTATCTGGCAGGGAGACAACCTGTCCTGGTGGTCTCATCTGCTGCTGAACATCAAGATGATGCCTTCACTGAATATGTGCGGCTTCCTGTATACCGGAGCGGATCTGTGCGGTTTTGGCGCGGACACGACGGAGGATCTGGCTTTGCGCTGGATGCAGTTCGGCGTATTCACTCCGCTGATGAGAAATCATTCGGCTCTTGGAACCCGCGAGCAGGAGCTGTATCAGTTCTCCAACAGCGAGGCATGCGGAAGAATGGTGAAGATCCGTTACAGCCTGCTGCCGTATCTGTACAGCGAGTACATGAAGGCGGCGCTGAGGGATGAGATGATGTTCCGCCCGCTGGCTTTCGATTATCCGGACGATCCGTATGCGGATCAGGTTGAGGATCAGCTGATGGTCGGTGACAGTATGATGATCGCTCCGGTTTATGAGCAGAACAAGACAGGCCGCTATGTCTATCTGCCGGAGGATATGATGCTGGTATCCATGAGAAGTCCGGAGGATTACACGGTTCAGGTGGTGGAACAGGGACATCATTATGTGCCGGTGGCAATGGACGAACTGATCTTCTTTATTAAGAAAGATCATGTGATCCCGATGGCAGAAAGTGCAAAGAGTGTTTCAGATATGGACTTCGAACATCTGAGCCTGCTGGGTTATGTGACCGACAAGGCGGTTTATGAGCTGTATGACGATGACGGAAACAGTAAGGATTATGAGAATCCGGAGCACTATGAGAAGATCACAGTCAGCGCGAAGGGAACCATCCGCCAGAGCGGAAAGATGAAAAAGGTATTTGAAAAATTCAACGGCATTCATTGACAGGTGAATGAAAACGTGGAGCATGTGCCCGTCCGGGCAATCGCAGAGCGATTCCGGATATGCGCATGCTTCATTTTATTTTTATGGAACTGAAATCGTCCGAAACTGTACTTTTTTGCACTCTGCAGAGGAATATAAGTAGATGGAAAGAAATGGTTATGGTATACTTGAATTAACTTACTTGTTTTCTAATGAGAGGGGAAATAAAGCATGAAGAAAAAAGTAAAACAGAACTATGAACAGATGGCGCGTCAGACAGGACTCCGTCTCGATGAGGCGGGAGGGGCATTGTACGGAAAGCGCGGAGAGTACAGTGTGCTGGTGTATCCGGCAAACCCTTCTTATCCGTACATTTTGGCGGTTTCGGTTTCGGCAGCGCGTGATTCCGGACCACTTACGGGTGAGGAGATCAAGCAGTTCAAAAAAGACAACGATCCGGCAGATGCTTCCACAGAAATGCCGGACGGTAGAAGAGGCAGTGGAAGATTACAGAAAATCCCTGAAACCGGGAGCGGTAAGTTTTGGGAGAACAATCTACGCGGACGGAACGTATATCGGGGATATCTGGTGCTATGGAATCCACGAAGAAGAGGAACCGGATGCGATGATCAGCTACTGTATTTTTGAGAAAGCCTACTGGGGACAGGGAGCGGCGACAGAGGCACTGCGGCTGTTTCTGGAGGTGATCGCAGAGAGATTTCAGGTCAAAACAGCCGGTGGTTTTACGTTTGCGGCGAACCAGGCTTCAATCCGCGTGATGGAGAAGAATGGTTTTTGGCTGAAAGAGCGCTTTTTGGAGGATGGTGTTGAATCCTGCTATTTGCAGTGGGAGCGTGAAAAGAATTCTGTAGGACAGGGAAAAAAGGAATCGGATTATGAAAGAGAACAGATACGATGATGAAGAATTTTTCAATAAATACAGCCAGATGAGCCGGTCGGTGAAAGGTCTGTCTGGCGCCGGAGAGTGGCGGGAACTGGAAAAGCTGCTGCCGGATTTTTGCGGAAAGCGGGTGCTGGATCTGGGCTGCGGGTATGGATGGCACTGTATCTATGCGGCGGAACATGGAGCGCAGAGGGTGGAAGGAACGGATATTTCAGAAAGGATGCTGGCGGTTGCCAAAGAGAAATGTCAGATGGAGCAGGTACAATTTGTCCGGTGTGCGATGGAGGATCTGGAATACGCGCCGGAAAGCTTTGACGTGGTGATCAGTTCGCTGGCGTTTCATTATGTGAAGGATTTTGGAGCCCTTGTGGAGAAGATCAGTCGGTGGCTGACCCCGGGCGGAAAGTTTGTATTTTCCGTGGAGCATCCGGTGTTTACCGCTGAGGGAAGCCAGGACTGGATGTACGACAAAGACGGAAAGATTCTCTGCTTCCCTGTGGATCATTACTATTATGAAGGGAAAAGGGACGCCATTTTCCTTGGAGAACATGTGGTAAAATATCACAGGACGGTGACGACTTATGTACAGACATTGCTGAAGCAGGGATTCGTGCTGGATGCGCTGGTAGAACCGCAGCCGCCGGAAGATATGATGGATTTGCCCGGTATGGCGGATGAGATGCGCCGCCCGATGATGCTGCTTCTGGCGGCAACAAAAAAATCCTGACAGCAGGATCGTAAAAGAGTTCTGGAGAAAACTGTTCCAAAAACTCGAAATCTGCGGAAGATTTTTTGAAAAAATCAAATCCGGCGGATGCATATGGAATCCCATGTGCTATACTGGAAGAAATGAAAAAAAGGAGGATTCCGCCAATGGCAGGCAGAGGACGCAGAAAGCAGAATCTCACACTGGATGAACAACTGATCAGGACGGAAGAGGAAATCGACGAACTGGAACTGCGCATGGAAGAACTGCAGAAAAAGAAAGAAGAGATTGAAGAACAGATTGCCGGGCAGAAAAAGGAAGCGCTGTATCAGGCGGCGATACATTCCGGCAAATCGATGGAAGAAATACTTGCAATGCTTGCAGCAGAGGAAGGAATATAAGAATAAAACAGTACCCACAGAAAACGCTCACGCATTTTCTGTGGGTACTGTTTTATTCTGGGCTCTGGGCTGTGCGGAAATGTGTGCCGGCACATATCTGGAACATATGGCAGAGGATCAGAAAATCTTTTTCAGCTCCTGTCTGGAAATCTGGTAGGTCTTCAGAAACTGTTCCAGATCCTCTTCGGATGCGATCATGGCTACCTCCTGAAATTTACCGGTTTTTCGGTCTACGAAACCGGCAACCTGTTCTCCGGTACAGATACTGCAGCGGATCGCAGGTTCCAGAAGGGAGCGGTCAAAAGAAGAGGAAGCTTTCGCATCGGCACTGTGTCCACGGCGATGAAGGACTGCCCGGCGGATCAGGGCGCCGATTCCGATTCCGATCAGGGATGCTGCAGCCGGAAGCAGAAAGAGCAGAAATCCCGGAAATGTATTGGAAATCAGAAAATTCAAAAGCATTTCCGCGGCTCCAAAGCAAAGCGGAAACACCCACCGCCAGTGGAATCCCACTGCGGAAACCGCCAGTGAGGCAAACAGAGCCGCTGCCGGCAGCAGAAGAAAAAAGGCAAGAATTCCATACCCCATAACATCCGTCGGATCCAAGCCTGTGTAATACAGCAAAAGCAGGTAAACCCAGAGGATACCACTGATTCCAACAGAGATCCCAACGACCCGTTTTTTTCTGTCTGCATTCATAACATTCCCCCTTCCCATTCATCGTTCCCGCATCACAGCCGTTCAGCCAGCGAAACATAAGGTGATTTATCACTAGGTTTTATACCGTTATCACAAGAAACTGATACGGTTCCAGGTGCAGTGTCCTGCCGTCGGCAGCAAGTCTGTCACAGTTGTTCAAAAGGATCGTTCCCGGCTCTTTTTCCAGCGTGACATCCTGAGGCTTATTCTGGTAATTTCCCATCA
>CABUPZ010000117.1 GCA_902493585.1 uncultured Fusicatenibacter sp.
TTTCCGCATCGCCTCTCCGCTGGTATCCGAAGCGAAAATCCGTTCCTACGACGACACAGCTGGCATGCAGCTTTTCCACCAGGATCTCACGGATAAACGCTTCCGGCTCCATATGCATCACCGCCTCGTCAAACGGGCACTCCACCAGCATATCCATTCCCTGGCTTTCCAGGCGGAGCCGTCGCTCTTCATTGGTCAGCAGCTGATGTGCCGGCTCATGGGTCACCTGGCTGGACGGAGGAACGGCGAAAGTAAAAACCACCGTCTCCAGCCCTTCCTGCTTTCCAAGTTCCAAAACCCGGTCCACAAGCAGCATATGACCGCAGTGAAGCCCATCAAACTTTCCCAGCGTAACGGCGCTTCCCCGCTCTGTTTCAAATGATAATGTATTTTTTATATATCTCATGGCCGCTCCAGAAACATTTTTTCAGGTTTCCAAATTTTTCTTTCCTCGTCATACTGATAAGTTCCCACAAAGATCCCAGTGCTGCTGTACAGACGGATCCTCTGTGTACGGTCCGGACGCGCTTCAAACGAAAGCGATGTCTCTTTCAGCGGATTTCCGTTAAAAGCAAGCGCATCCGCCTCCGGCCGTACCGTTATGTAAGGAGAATCGGAAAACATTTCATCCACGGGCGTCAGAATTTCATCCAACCCACCGTTTCGGACAATTTCCTCAATCTCAGACAGCGTTTTGCTTTCAGAAATATCAAAACGCCCCACCCGTGTCCTGGTCAGATGCTCCATACAGCCATGGCATCCCAAAGCCTCACCGATATCATGACACAGCGTCCGGATATAGGTGCCCTTGGAACAGGTGACCGCCATCCGCACCCGCGGCGGTGCGATCTCCAGAATTTCTATTTTATGAAACTGTACTTTACGGGGTTTGCGCTCGATCTCAATCCCTTCCCGCGCCAGTTCATACAGCTTTTTGCCGTTGATCTTCAGCGCAGAGTACATGGGAGGGATCTGCATATATTCTCCCTCAAAACCGGTGATGCAGGACCGGATCTTTTCCGGATCCGTCTCCGGCTCTGCCGTTTCCAGAACTTTTCCGCTGGTATCCTGAGTATCGGTACTCTGTCCCAGTAGCAGCACCGCTTCGTAAGTTTTCGACTCATCCGTCAGCATATCGCACAGCCGGGTTCCTTTTCCCAGGCAGACCGGAAGAACACCCACCGCATCCGGATCAAGCGTTCCCGTATGACCGATCTTTTTCTGTTTCAGAATGCCGCGCAGCTTCGCCACAACATCATGGGAAGTAAAACCGGCCTCCTTATAAACATTCAGTACGCCATGTATCATGTTACTCTCCGTCACTTTCCAAAAGCTGTCGTTCAATATAAAGCGTCAGATTGTTGACCACATCGAAGGGATTTCCGTTCATGGTACAGCCCGCCGCGCGGATATGTCCGCCGCCGCCGAACAGACGGGCAATGCTGCTGACATCCACTTTCTGATTGGAGCGCATGCTGACTTTAAACGTCTGCGGTTCCAGCTCATAGAGGAAGATCGCCACCTCAACCCCTACCGTATTGCGCAGCTGGTTGACAATCCCATCCATATCCGACGGAATCAGACCGTAGAATTTCATCTCTTTCTGACGTACGATCCCGACGATACACTTTCCTTCCATCAGCATGATGCTCTCCATCAGCGTTCTTCCCATCAACTGATTCTGGGCATACGTCTTCCGGTAAAACGCCTGCTCCACAATATCCGAAAACGGAATCTCTTTTTCCAGCAGAGACGCCGCAATCCTCATCGTATGAGGCGTGGTATTGCTGTACTGGAATACTCCGGTATCCGTAACCATTCCCGTATACAATGCAATGGCACAGTCCCGGGAGATTTTTTCCTTCTCCATCAGATTGTAAAGCACTTCACAGGTGGAACTTGCGTCCGGGACCACATGATTCTCCATACAGAAGCCATCGTTGGTCACATGATGATCGATGCAGACCGTTTTTTTCGCCGTTGCGATATATTCTCCCGCCACGCCGACCCGATCCAGACTGGAAACATCCACAAGGATCAATAAATCGTAAATTTTTCCGTTTTCAATCTCCGTTTTGACACCGGAACTCTCCGGAATAAAATCAAAATCCGCTTTCTTCCGCTCCAGGTAAACATCTGCCTGTATCTGCGGGAAATTGTCCCTCAGATACAGATAGATGCCCATGGCAGACCCAACACAGTCGCCGTCCGGATTTACATGGCCGGCGATCGCTGCGTTCTGAACACCTTCCAGGATCTCATCAAGCTTCTTCATCATCCTCTTCCTCCTTCTGCGTATGGGTCACCTCGTCGATCAGTTTTGACATGGCAACGCCATAGGCAATGGATTCATCCAATACAAAGGTAAGTTCCGGCGTGTTTCGCAAATTCAGATTCTTCGCCAGCATTCTGCGGATAAATCCCTCCGCACTGCGAAGTCCCTGGATGGTTGCTTTCGACTCTTCCTGATTTCCCAGCACGCTGATATAGACCTTACAGGTTTTGAGATCAGGAGCAGCCTCCACGTCAGTCACAGAGGTCATCATCCCGATCCGCGGATCTTTCAGCTCTGTACGGATGATATTACTCAGCTCTCTTTGAATCTCCCCATTGATACGGGTATTTTTAATGCTGTTTTTTCTCATTTTTCTATCACACCTTATTCTTTATCTCGGCACCTCTACCATGATATACGCTTCTACCTGGTCAAGCTCCTGCAGATCATTGAAGCCTTCAAAGACAAGACCGCATTCATATCCGGATTTCACTTCTTTTACGTCGTCTTTAAAACGTTTCAGGGATGCAAGCGCTCCCTCGAAGATCTGTGTGCCCTCGCGGCTGATACGCACCTTGCAGCCTCTCTGGAACACACCGTCCAGAACATAACTTCCCGCGATCGTACCTACGCCGGACGCCTTGAACAGCTGACGCACTTCTGCGTGACCGATGACTTTCTCCTCGTAAATCGGCTCCAGCATACCCTTCATCGCCGCTTCGACATCCTCGATTGCCTGATAGATAACACGATACAGACGGATATCCACGCCTTCCTGTTCTGCCGTGGATTTTGCCGTTGCATCCGGGCGCACATTAAATCCGATGATGATCGCATTGGACGCGGAAGCCAGCGTAACGTCGGACTCATTGATCGCTCCTACGCCGCCGTGGATCACGCGTACAACCACTTCATCGTTAGACAGCTTCACAAGGCTTTGTTTTACCGCTTCCACTGAACCCTGTACATCGGCTTTTACGATAATGCCAAGTTCTTTCAGATTGCCTTCCTGAATCTGGCTGAACAGATCGTCCAGAGACATTTTGGTCTTGGTCTCTTCCAGCAGGCTCTTCTTATTTTCGGAAATAAAGGTTGCCGCAAAGTTCTTTGCTTCCTTATCCGTCTCGGTAGCCACCAGGATCTCTCCTGCGTTCGGAACATCAGAAAGTCCCAGGATCTCCACCGGAGTGGACGGTCCTGCCTCTTTCACACGGCGTCCCTTGTCATCCATCATTGCACGGACCTTTCCGGAGCAAGCTCCCGCCGCAATGGAATCTCCGATGCGCAGCGTACCTTTCTGTACCAGGATCGTCGCAACCGGACCTTTTCCTTTGTCCAGCTGTGCCTCGATCACAAGGCCCCTCGCACGGCGTTTCGGATTGGCTTTCAGCTCCAGCACTTCCGATGTCAGCAGGATCATTTCCAGCAGATCGCTGATACCCTCGTGGGTCTTTGCAGAAACCGGCACAAATACTGTGCTTCCGCCCCAGTCTTCCGGAATCAGTTCGTACTCGGAAAGTTCCTGTTTTACACGTTCCACATTTGCGCCCGGCTTGTCGATCTTGTTGATCGCAACGATGATCTCAACACCGGCTGCTTTTGCGTGGTTGATCGCTTCGACCGTCTGCGGCATCACACCATCGTCCGCTGCGACTACCAGGATCGCAATATCCGTTGCGTTCGCGCCGCGCATACGCATTGCGGTAAATGCCTCATGTCCCGGAGTATCCAGAAATGTAATCTTCTGTCCGTTGACGGAAACGGTATATGCACCGATATGCTGGGTAATTCCGCCCGCCTCACGGTCTGTCACATTGGTATGGCGGATACAGTCCAGAAGGGAAGTTTTACCGTGATCGACATGACCCATAACACAGACTACCGGCGGACGTGGAACCAGACTGCTTTCATCCTCTTCCTCTTCGCGAAGCAGCTCCTCGATCACATCTACCTTTTCTTCCGGCTCTGCAATAATATCATAATCCAGCGCGATCTCCTGCGCCTTCTCAAAATCAATCTCATGGTTCACGGTAACCATGATGCCTTCCATAAACAGCTTCTTAACGATCACGGACGGCTGCATTTTCATCTTTTCTGCCAGCTCACGGACCGTCATCTTCTCCGGAAGGGTGATCTCCTTGACTACTTCCTTTGGAGCCTCCTGTTTCGGCTTATTGACCGGCTTCTGCAGTGCCTTCGGGATTCTGGACTGCTGACGGTGTCCCTGATTCGGACGATTGCCGGAACGGCGGTCATCGCTGAACTTGTTGTCTCTGCGGTCGTCCTTGGTCTTATCCTTTTCTTTTCTGCTGGTGTCACGGCCCGGCTTCTTGATACCAAGATCGATGGTATCAGCGCCTGCGGATTTCCGTCCATCGGTTCCTCTCTGATTTCTTCTTCCATCGGAAGACGGGCGGCGGGTGCTGTTGTCCTCATCCTTGTTGAACGGTTTTGTTCCACGGTCCGGACGTGCCGGTCTTCCGTTTCCATTGCCGTTTCCACGGCTGAAAGATCTTCTCTCTCCGGACGGACGCGCCGGACGGTCTCCCTGCGGACGGCCGGTATTGTTTCCTGCCGGACGTCCGTCTCTGTTCTGCGGACGTGCCGGGCGGTCTCCCTGCGGACGGCCTTCTTTGTTCTGGGTACGTCCCGCATTGCTGCTGGCCGGACGGCTCTGGGCGGACTGAGCGCTCACTGCCGGACGGTCTCCCTGGGCACGCGCCGGGCGGTCTCCCTGGGGCCGGTCACTCTTCGGGCGTGCCGGACGGCTGCCTCTTGCCGGTTTCTGTCCCTGATTTTTTGCAAAATCTCTTGCCTCTTTGCTTGTGGCATTCTGCGGACGTACAACGGAAATAATGTTTTTCTTTTTCGGGCGTTCCGCTTTCGTCTCTTCTCCTGCCCTCTTCTGTACTTCTCTGTTTTCTGTCTCTTTCTTCTCCACTGGCTTTCTCTCCTCTTTTGAACCAAGTGCTTTTCGCACCATAACTTCCTCGTTTTCTTTCAGACTGCTCATATGACTTTTTACATCGATTTTTTTCGACCTTAAAAAGTCCAGGACCTCTTTGTTGCTAAGGTTCAGTTCGCCTGCAAGTTCGTAAACTCTCTTTCCTGGCATTGATACACCGACCTTTCCTTTTCACTGTCACAGCGTATCTGAAACTTCAGTTACGCTTACTCAAGATGCTCTCGAATCACTTTCGCAAAATTTTCATCACACACCGCAAGGCTGGCCCGGTATTCCTTTCCGATGATACTGCCCAGTTCTTCCTTCGTTCCCAAAACAAGATATGGGACTTTATAAAACTGACACATATTACGGAATTTCTTCTGCGTATTCTCTGAAGCCTCCGCGGCAACGATCACAAGATACGCTTTGTATTCCTTCACTGCTTTTTCTGTTGCAAATTCACCGCTTGCCACTTTTCCTGCCCGCATCGCAAGCCCAAGCATGCCGCAGGCCTTCTTAATGTTCAAGTTCCGCAAACGCCTCCTTCAGTTTCGCATATACCTCTTCCGGGATCTCCGCGCTCAGGGAACGGGAAAGCCCCCTGTTTTTTATCGCTTTCGCCAGACATTCGGAACAGCACACATATGCGCCGCGGCCGTTCTTTCTGCCGGTCGTATCAAGGATGATCTCGTTGTCCGCAGTTTTCACCACGCGGATCATTTCTTTTTTGTTTTTCATTTCATTGCAGCCAATGC
>CABUPZ010000118.1 GCA_902493585.1 uncultured Fusicatenibacter sp.
AAAAAGGCGGATGCGGCGAGTGCCAGACATCCTGTCAGTCAGCATGCAAGACTTCCTGTACAGTAGGAAATCAGAGCTGCGAACATACAAAATAAAACGTGTACAGCATTGTTCTGCCGTTTCCGGAGAGATCCGGCGGCTGGCTGCTGTGCGCAGCGAAAAAGCAATGTTCCCGGATACCGGCAGTGTCGGATTTGGGAACATTCTTTGTTGAGCGAAGAGTAATCGTTCAACTGGCTGAACGGTTACAACAGAAGAGAATTATGAGGCCGGGGAGTCTGATTTATCAGGCTCTTTGCTTTGTGTCCATAGATAAGAAAACGAAATACATTACATAGAGAAAGGAACAAAAACTGTGATCCATCAGTATAAAAACAATGGCTACAATATGGTGCTGGATGTGAACAGCGGCTCCGTACATGTGGTCGACGATGTTACCTATGACGTGCTTTCCCTGCTGAATCAGGGAAAACAGGAGGAAGAGATCCAGGAAGCGCTCAAAGACCGGTATCCTGCGCAGGAGATCCATGATGCTGCACAGGAATGTCAGGAGCTGAAGGAAGCGGGAATGCTCTTCACAGACGATGTTTATGAAGGAGCGATCGAAATGTTCGCGGAGCGTCCGACGGTGGTCAAAGCGCTGTGCCTCCATATCGCCCATGACTGTAACCTTGCCTGTCGCTACTGTTTCGCGGAGGAAGGCGAGTACCATGGACGCCGTGCCCTGATGTCCCTGGAAGTGGGAAAAAAGGCGCTGGATTTCCTGATCGCCAACTCCGGATCAAGAAGAAACCTGGAAGTGGATTTCTTCGGCGGAGAACCTCTGATGAACTGGCAGGTAGTCAAAGATCTTGTGGCTTACGGACGGGAACAGGAAAAGATCCATAACAAAAATTTCCGTTTTACCCTGACGACCAACGGTGTTCTGCTGGACGACGAGGTGATGGAATTCTGCAACAAAGAGATGGGAAATGTGGTCCTGAGCATCGATGGAAGAAAAGAAGTTCATGATTTCATGCGCCCGTTCCGAAAAGGGGCCGGCAGCTATGATTTGATCGTGCCGAAATTCCAGAAATTTGCCGAGAGCAGAAATCAGGATAACTATTACGTCCGCGGAACTTTTACCCATTACAATCTGGATTTTGCGGCGGATGTGCTTCATCTGGCGGACCTTGGCTTCAAACAGATCTCCGTGGAACCGGTAGTGGCGCCTCCTACGGAGGATTATGCCATCCGTGAAGAGGATCTTCCGATCATCTTTGAGCAGTATGATCTTCTGGCAAAAGAGATGATCAAACGCCATAAAGAGGGAAGAGGATTTAACTTCTTCCATTTCATGATCGACCTGACCGGGGGACCGTGTGTGTATAAGCGCCTGTCCGGATGCGGTTCCGGAACGGAATATCTGGCGGTGACCCCGTGGGGAGATTTTTATCCCTGCCATCAGTTTGTAGGAAACGAAGAGTTCCTGCTTGGAAATGTAGACGAAGGCATTGTGCGCACGGATCTTACCTGCGACTTTAAGAAATGCAATGTTTACTCCAAAAAGGAATGCTCCACCTGCTTCGCGAGATTTTACTGCAGCGGCGGATGTGCAGCCAATTCTTATAATTTTACAGGTAAAATCAATGACGTATACGAAATCGGCTGTAAAATGCAGCAGAAACGTATCGAATGCGCCTTGATGATAAAAGCCGCGCTGGCGGAAGAAGAATAAGCAGAAAAGAGGAAACAGACATGATGAAGAAGAAACAGAGTATCGCTGTCCTCGTCATTGCCGTACTTGTGACGGTCCTGCTTGGCTGGACGACGATCATGGGCTGGGGTTCGACGGGCACCGGCGCCATGAAGAACATCAACCTGGGTCTGGATCTCTCCGGAGGTGTCAGCATTACTTACCAGGCTGTGGAAGAGAACCCTTCCGCAGAGGATATGAGCGATACCAGGTACAAGCTGGAACAGCGTGCTTACCAGTACAGCACTGAGGCCCAGGTCTATCAGCAGGGAGACAACCGGATCACCATCGATATTCCGGGTGTGACCAATGCCAATGATATCCTTCAGGAACTGGGACAGCCGGGAAGCCTGTACTTTATTGCCCAGACGGATGCGGACGGAAACCAGAACTACACCTATGATGCCACCGTCGGCAATTATGTGCTGAGCGGTAAGACCATCGAAGACCTGGAGGCAGACGGTTCCGTGGTTTTGACCGGAAGGGATGTGGAATCTGCGGAAGCTACGCACATCCAGGACCAGACCACACAGGCGACAGAGAGTGCCGTGGAACTGCATCTGACGGATGAAGGAACGGAGAAATTCGCGGAAGCCACAGAAGCGGCTGTTTCCGCCGGGGAATCCATCGGTATTTACTACGACGGTGAATTTGTCAGCGTTCCGACGGTACAGTCCGCGATCACCGACGGTGTCGCATCCATCACCGGAATGAGCAATTGGGAGGAAGCTTCCAATCTGGCGGCTACGATCCGTATCGGCGGACTTTCTCTGGAACTGGAAGAACTGAATTCACAGGTAGTCGGTGCGCAGCTTGGTTCTGAGGCGATCAGCACCAGCCTTATGGCAGGTGTGATCGGACTGATCCTGATCATCCTGTTTTTGATCGTTGTTTATCGTATTCCGGGTGCGGCAGCCGGCTGGGCGCTGGTTCTGTATGTGGAGCTGACGCTGGTCTGCCTGAATGCCTTTGATATTACCCTGACCCTGCCGGGTATTGCAGGTATCATCCTGTCCATCGGTATGGCAGTGGACGCCAACGTGATCATTTATGCGCGTATGCGGGAAGAGATGACGGCAGGAAAATCCATCAGCTCTTCCATCCGGGAAGGTTTCCAGAAGGCATTTTCCGCAATCTTTGACGGAAATATCACCACACTGATCGCAGCGGCGATCCTGTATATTTTCGGCAGCGGAAGTGTCCGCGGTTTTGCGGTAACGCTGGCTCTCGGTATTGTGTTGTCCATGTTTACTGCTCTGGTGATCTCACGTCTGCTGGTCAACAGTCTGTACGGTGTGGGAATCCGTGGTATCAAGTGGTATGGACGTCATAAAGAGCGTAAACTGATCCATTTTGTGGAACACAGAAAGGTTTATTTCACGATTTCTGCCGTTCTGCTCCTGGCGGTTCCGGTGGGAATGATCTTTTTCCATGTGACACAGGGCAGCACTCTGAATTACAGCATGGAATTCCGTGGAGGTACTTCGGTCACGGTTCCGTTCAATGAAGATTACTCCATCGAGGAACTGGACGCCCAGGTGCAGCCGGTCATCGAAGAGGTGACAGGGGATTCCAATATCCAGATGACAAAGATCGTGGATTCCAACAATGTCATGATCCGTACGCGTTCTCTCAGCCTGGAAGAAAGGGAAGAGGTGTATGCGAGCCTGGAGGAAAACTTCGGCGTGGACAGCTCTCAGATTACCTTTGAGAATATTTCCGCGACGATCAGTGATGAGATGAGCCGGAATGCAGCTACGGCAGTGGTTATTTCCATTCTCTGTATGCTGGTTTATATCTGGTTCCGGTTCAAGGACATCCGTTTCGCGTCCAGCGCGATCCTGGCACTGATCCATGATATCATTGTGGTGTTTGGTGTTTATGTGTTTGCACGGATTTCCGTTGGCAACACCTTTATTGCATGTATGCTGACGATCCTTGGATACTCGATCAACGCGACGATCGTTATCTTCGACCGTATCCGTGAGAACATGGCACTGATGAAAAGAGAACCTCTGGAACTGCTGGTGGACAAGAGTGTCACCCAGACACTGACCAGAAGTATCTACAGTACGCTGACCACGTTTGTCATGGTATTTATTCTGTTCCTGCTGGGCGTATCCTCCATCCGTGATTTTGCCGCGCCGTTGATGGTCGGCATCGCGATCGGCGGATATACCTCTGTCTGCCTGACGGGTTCCATGTGGTTCCTGTTCAAACATATCGGAAAGAACAAATATGTTCCGGTACAGACAGCTGCTGAAGTGAAGACTGCTGAAGTCTCTGCGGCAGACAACACCGAAGCCGGTGCGCAGAAGAAGAAAAAGAAGAAAAAAAGAAAACAGTAAAGTTCTTTTGAGAAAAACAGGAGACCGCCCGTCAAAAGACGGGTGATTTCCTGTTTTTGAATTTTTAAGGAAAGGATATAGAAATGGAACGTTGGGTTGTTTCCGCGAAGAAAGCGGATTTTAATGGGATCGCGAGGGGATTTCAGATCGATCCGGTGATCGCCCGGCTGATCCGGAACCGGGATGTGGTCGGGGAGGAGCAGATCAGGGAGTATTTGTTCGGAGGACTGGAGGATCTCCACGATCCGCTGCTGATGAAGGACATGGAGAAAGCCGTCGGTATATTGGAAAGAAAGATCCGGGAGGGGAAACAGATCCGGATCATCGGGGATTACGATATCGATGGAGTGATGTCCACCTATATTCTGCTGACGGGACTTCGAGAGCTTGGGGCAAACGTGGATATCAGGATTCCGGACCGGATCGCGGACGGGTATGGGCTCAATGAGAATCTGGTGCGGCAGGCGAAGGAGGACGGAGCGGATACGATCCTCACCTGTGATAACGGGATCGCAGCGCTGGATCAGATCCGTCTGGCAAAAGAACTGGGAATGACGGTGGTTGTCACGGATCATCACGAAATTCCCTATGAGGATCTGGAAGACGGCACGCGGGTGTTCCGTGTGCCGGAGGCGGATGCGGTGGTAAATCCAAAACAGAAAGATTGTGCCTATCCATTCAAGGGACTGTGCGGAGGCGCTGTGGCATGGAAGCTGATGCAGGCGATGCTGAAGCGGTTCGGACATCCGGAGGATGAGATTTATGAATGGCTGGAATTTGCGGCAATCGCTACAGTGGGAGATGTGATGGATCTCCAGGGGGAAAACCGGATTCTGGTCAAGGAAGGATTGAAACGGCTGCATCGTACCCGAAATCTTGGACTTCAGGAGTTGATCCGCGTCCAGGGGCTGGAAACGGAGCAGGTAACGGCCTATCATATCGGGTTTGTGATCGGTCCGTGCCTGAATGCTTCCGGACGTCTGGATACGGCGGAACGTTCGCTGGCTCTTTTGCTGACGGAAGACCGGGAGGAAGCGGCGCGGCTGGCCGGAGACCTGAAGGCGCTCAATGAGAGCCGCAAGGAAATGACCCGTCAGGGCGAGGAAAAGGCGGTCCGGATGGTCGGGGAATCGGAGCTGAAACAGGATAAAGTGCTGGTTGTCTATCTGCCGGAATGCCATGAGAGCCTGGCTGGGATCATTGCCGGGCGTCTGCGGGAGCATTTTCATAAACCGGCGTTTGTCCTCACGAAAAGCGAGGATGGAGTGAAAGGCTCCGGCCGTTCCATTGAGGCATATTCCATGTACGAGGAAATGTGCAAATGCAGAGAATTGTTTACAAAGTTCGGCGGTCATCCCATGGCGGCGGGGCTTTCCCTTGCCAATGAGGAGATGGTGGAGGTGTTCCGGGAAAAGATCAACCGCCTGTCGACGCTGACGGAGGATGATTTTGTGGAGAAGGTGACCATCGACGTGCCGATGCCGGTTTCCTATATTACGAAGCGCCTGATCTCCCAGATGGAGCTGCTGGAGCCATTCGGAAAGGGCAATACCAAGCCTTTGTTTGCCCAGAAAGGCCTGGAAGTTTTAAGCTGCAGGATTTTTGGGAAGAATAGGAATGTGGCAAAACTGCAGATCCAGGACAGCGCCGGTTATCGGATGGACGCGGTGTATTTCGGGGAGGCGGAATCGTTTGCTAAGTATGTTTCGGAGCATCCGGTGCTTTCTCTGACTTACTATCCGACGGTCAATGTGTGGAACGGAAGGGAAAACCTGCAGATTACGATACAGAATTACATGTAACAGGCACGGTTCTTGCAGCCGTTTCTCTGGTTGAATGGTTACCGGTTCTTGGAGTTCGG
>CABUPZ010000119.1 GCA_902493585.1 uncultured Fusicatenibacter sp.
GTTTTTCGGTATTTCGTCTCTGTTTACGCGGCTGGGACTGGGTGTGTCGGTTCTGGCGCTCATTTTCATTATCTGTCAGATGTTCCGGTATACCCGGGAGGAAGAGGAGGAGATCATCGAGCCGGAGCAGCAGAAGATACGGAAATTGAACTGGAATGTGGAATACCTGGAGAAAGAGACCCGTCAAAAAGAGATCCAATGTCAGAATCTGCGGGAAGAATATGAGGAGTTCTGCGCTTCTTTGACCATACCGGCGGAGCAGCAGGAAAATATCGCGGCGGTGACGCTGGCGATGGAAACCATTGAAAAAATTTCCCGTCAGCAGCAGAGTCGTGTGGGAATCCGTTTGAGACAGAGTATTTCGGAGATTCTTTCCGAACTGACCGACGGGAAATACCGGCAGGTTTCCATAGATGATGCTCTGAAGATCGGGATCCATTCGGAAAATTATTATGTTCCGCTGGAGAAGACCAGCCGCGGAACCATGGAGCAGGTATATTTTGCACTGCGCATGGCGGTGATGGATATTCTGTGCAGTGAGGAAGAAATGCCGGTGCTGCTGGACGAAACCTTTGCCATGTACGACGAATACCGTTTGGAGCGGGCGTTGACCTGGCTGGCGAACAAGAAGCGCCAGGTGGTGATCTTTACCTGCCAGAAGCGTGAAGAACAGACGTTGGACCGGCTGGGGATCCCGTATCATAAAGTGGACCTGTCGGTTGATCTGTAGAGCCTGTAAAATTGAAAAATGAGAATCACGTAAGTTCCGTTGGCTGAACGGATAAAGAATCATACAAGTGGATGACAAGGAGGCAGAATGTTAAAAATAGGAAGTCACCTTTCTTCATCGAAAGGTTATCTGCATATGGGAAAGGAAGCCGTGTCGATCGGCGCGAATACCTTTCAGTTTTTTACAAGAAATCCAAGAGGGAGCAAAGCGAAGGAGATCGATCCGGAAGACGTAAGGAAGTTCTGGGAATTTGCGGCGGAACATGGAATCGATGTGATCCTGGCCCATGCGCCGTATACGTTAAATGCGTGTTCCAAAGACGCGCATACGAGAGAATTTGCGCTGATGACCATGGAGGATGATCTGCGCAGAATGGAATATACGCCGGGGAATCTGTACAATTTTCATCCGGGCAGTCATACCGGGCAGGGCAGTGAGGAAGGAATCCGTCTGATCGCGGATACGCTCAACAGGATCCTGAAGTCGGAGCAGACGACGACGGTGCTGCTGGAGACAATGGCAGGCAAGGGGACCGAAGTGGGACGCAGCTTTGAGGAGTTGGCGGCGATCCTGGAACGTGTGGAACTGTCTGATCATATGGGCGTCTGTCTGGATACGTGTCATGTGTACGATGCGGGATATGATATTGTTCATGATCTGGACGGTGTGCTGGAAAAATTTGACCGGGTGATCGGGCTGAAGCGGCTGAAGGCCATTCACCTCAATGACAGCAAGAATCCATTTGAAAGTCACAAAGACCGTCATGAGAAGATCGGGGAAGGGTCTCTGGGGCTGGATGCTTTTGTTCGGATCATCAATCATCCGGCGCTGAGGGATCTTCCGTTTTATCTGGAGACGCCCAATGAGCTGGACGGATACGCAAAAGAAATCGCGATGCTGCGGGGGAGCAGAAAAGAATGAGAGAGAAAAACAGAAAGATGCCGGACAGCCGGAAGGAAAAGAGAGAATTGCAGCAGCAAAAACCGCAGCAGAAACATTCCGGTTCTGTGGCGGAAAGAAAAGAGAAGTCCGGCAGCGGGAAACGTTGTCCGGTGAGGAAAAAATGCGGGGGATGCTCTCTGCTGGACATGGAGTATTCCGAACAGCTGAAACGGAAAGAGGATTTTGTGCGAAAGACCCTGAAGGGGATCGTGAAGCCGGAAGCAATCATCGGAATGGAGAATCCGTGGCATTACAGGAACAAAATTCATGCATCCTTTGCCAGAAAACGGGACGGCAGCATTGTTTCCGGAATTTATGAGGAGGGAACCCATCGTTTAGTGCCGGTGGAGGATTGTCTGATTCAGGATGAGCGGGCAAACCGGATCGTCCGGGATCTCTGCGGACTGTTCGAGAGCTTTAAGATCAAGGTTTATAATGAGGACACCGGGTATGGGCTGGTGCGTCATGTGCTGATCCGCACCGGTCATGTGTCCGGAGAGGTGATGGTGGTCCTGGTCTGTGTCTCGCCGGTCTTTCCATCGAAACGGAATTTTGTCAATGCCCTGAGAAAGCTTCATCCGGAAGTGACCACGGTGGTTCTCAACGTGAACGACCGCAGGACGAGTATGGTCCTTGGAAAAAGAGATCTTGTGCTGTACGGCAAAGGGTATATTGAGGATCAGCTGTGCGGATGTACGTTTGCAGTATCGCCCCAGTCTTTCTATCAGGTCAATCCGGTCCAGACGGAGATTTTGTATCGGAAGGCAATCGAGTTTGCGGATCTGCATGGAACGGAGAAAGTGCTGGACGCCTATTGCGGCACGGGAACCATCGGGCTGATCGCAGCAGAGTATGCAGGGGAAGTGACGGGCGTGGAGTTGAATCCGGAGGCTGTCCGGAATGCTGTCTCCAACGCAAAGCGGAACCAGAGAAAGAACATCCGGTTTGTTCAGGGAGATGCCGGGGAATACATGCAGAAAATGGCGGCTCAGAGAGAAACGATGGATGTAGTCATGATGGATCCGCCGCGGGCGGGAAGCGACGAGGCGTTTTTGTCCAGCCTGGTGATGCTGGCACCGGAAAAAGTGGTGTATATTTCCTGCAATCCTGTGACACTGGCGCGGGATCTGAAATATCTCGGAAAGCATGGATATCGGGTGAACCGGGCGGTTCCGGTGGATATGTTTCCGTGGACAGCGGAAGAACATGTGGAGACGGTGGTGCTGCTTTCGCGGAAAGGGTAAAGGAGGCTGCTGATGACGGCAGTATTTCTGAAAATTGTGCGCATTGCATTTTTTGTCGGCTGTGTGGCGCTGGCGGTGGTGGCATTTCGTCGGGTTCGGAGAAAAGCGCGGAATAGGAGTCGTGCCCTCCTGTTGGGAATCGGGGCGGTAGCAGGCTGCGCAGTTCTGGCGGTATGCTTTCTGACAGATCCTCCTTCAGAAGAAACGGGAGGTTCCGGTACAGCGTCTGGTCAGACTTCAGACCTTTCGCAGCGCGGAGGAGGTTCTGTTTGAACTGGATCAGACGGTTCCCTATGACCTGCTTTTGCTGGATATCCGGATGGAACGGATGAACGATATGGAACTGGCCCGTGAGATCCGGAAGAAAGACCGGAATGTGGCGGTCGCCTTTCTGACCAATGATCCTGGATTTGTCTTTGACGGATACGAGGTGGAGGCGGTGGGTTATCTGATGAAGCCGGTGGATCCGGGGCAGCAGCCGGCATTGCTCTTGGGATTCAGAGAATGGCGGGCCGGTTTGAATTGTCGGGAAATGGCGCAGCACTGGTGTTTGAACTGACGGCGGGGACGTTGGGAGTTCTTTTGCCCGAGACTGCTCCATGGATGGCAGTTCTTCTTGTGCTGTTTTTCTTTCGCTATGAGGGTGGACAGAGGTTCATGCGCAGGAACTGGGAGCAGCGGACCATGCAGTATCAGAATCAGATTCTGGAGCAGCAGATTGCGGAAGTACAGAATATTTATCAGACTATGCGCGGCTGGCGGCATGACTATCATAATCATATGCAGGTGCTGAAAGCCTATCTGACAGCGGGACAGGAAGAGCAGGCGGAAGCGTATCTGGAACGGCTTGAGAAAGATCTGCATCATGTGGCGCAATGGATCGAGACGGGAAATGTGCGGGTCGACGCGATCGTCAATTCGAAAATCTCTCTTGCCATGCAGAATGCAATTGATGTCAATTATAAGGTCACAGTTCCGGAACATCTGACGGTTCCGGACATTGATCTTTGTGTGCTGATCGGAAATCTGATCGACAACGGAGTGGAAGCCTGTGAGAAGATGGAGGAAGGACGGAAGTTTATCCGTCTGTACATTGGGGTGCTGAAACAGCAGCTGTATATCTTTGTCACGAATGCCACCAGTGAACTGGTGCGGAAAATGGACGAAGAGTATATCACGACCAAACGGGGCAATCACGGGCATGGTCTGAAACGGATCAACGGGATTGTTGAGAAGTATGGAGGCTATATCAACCGGCAAAATGAGCCGGGGGTTTTCGTGACGGAGATTATGCTGCCGCTGTAATGGATTTGCTGTATTTACAATGCATGTACCGGGTAACCATGCATTCAGGTCTGCGCATTTACTGTACGGGAGAAAGACAGCGGAAATCATAGGGGAGGTGCTTGGAACTTATATTACCGCGGCGCTTCCGGCGATGGTGCTGTATTTTCTGAAACACAGTGTGGGGATAGGCAGTATGGCAGAAGGTCTTTGTGCCGCTTTTGTTGTGGTGGGCGTTGTGCTGGCGTTTCGAGCCTATTTTGGCAACCGTAATCTATCACGGTTTTGAGGACTTATTTCCCAGTACAACGAAACTGCTGAACAGCCTTCTTGCCCTGATCGTATTTGCCACCAGTCTGACGGTTCTTAATCCGCTGCTGGTTGCCGGTGTTCTGTTCCTGTCATTGGTTCAGGTCATCGTTTATCGGAAAGCATTGAATTATCAATAGAAACATACGGAACAGCGGGCGGATATCTGGAGGATACAGAGCTATTTTCAGTCACTGGCGATGGAACGGGATGCGGGAAAGGATATTCGTCTGTATCGTCTTCAGAAATGGATCTCTGATGAATACGATCGGGTAAACCGGAAAGAAAAGAATCTTCTCGCAAAAGAACAGGGGATGTTTCTGCTCAGCGATTATGCGGGCATTTTTCTGGAGTTTTTCCGGGATGCGATCTGTTATGGTTATCTGCTGCTCCAGCTGACGCAGGGGATGGATCTGGGCGGAGAAGATCTTATGTGGATTTTACCGCCCTGTGTCAGGAACGCTTACGGTCAATGGGATTCCTGTGGAAGAGATTGACCGCAGGGAACTATGGGAACATCTGGGAGTGATCTTTCAGCAGCCGTTCCTCTATGCCGGTACGGTTCTGGAAAACATTACCGGATGTTTCTGCGGGAAGGATCCAGAGATACGGAAGAGATGCCGGGAGGCGCTGGAGCAGGCGGCATTATGGGAAAAAATTGAGAGTCTCCCCAAAGGGATGGATACTTGCATCGGAAAAGAAATCGCACGATGCTGATGATTTCCCATCGGCTGGCTTCCACAAGATTCTGCCAGGAAATTTTATATCTGAAGGATGGCAGAATCACGGAACGGTGCTCCTCAGGGCAATTTCCAGAGGCTGCACCCAGCTGGTGGAGGTCTGGAGGCAGAACTGTGCAAACACGATCCGCAGAAAAATGGTGGATAAGGTCATGCGCATGGCATACGACAAAGATGAACAACCGTCTACTCTGGATGAAATGGGGAAAATCCAGGCTGGTGAAGGGTGTTATATGCTCTAATTGACTTCTTAATCACGATTTTTGTCATGGTTAGTGAAGGCAGTTAGAGCATTTTTTCATGTAGGAGGTATGCAGCATGAGAAACGAAAAAATAACACCTTTGTACGAACGGTTGAGCCGCGACGATGAGTTGCAGGGTGAGAGTAACTCCATAAGCCATCAAAAGCAGATGTTGGAGGAGTTTGCCCGCCGGAATAACCTACCCAACCCCACGCATTTTACAGACGATGGAGTTTCTGGAACCCGGTTTGACCGTCCCGGCTTTCTGGCGATGATGGAGGAAGTCGAGGCCGGACGGGTGGAGGCCATTGTTATCA
>CABUPZ010000120.1 GCA_902493585.1 uncultured Fusicatenibacter sp.
AGACGCGCAGACCATTCCTGTGATCGCGGTCACAGCCAACGCCTTTGCGGAAGATATCGCACAGACCACCGATGCCGGAATGAATGGTCATATTTCAAAACCGATCGACTTCAATCTCCTGCTCGACCTCCTGCAAAAATTGGAACAGCCCCATTAAACACTCTGGAAAATCGCTACTTTTTCAATTAACTTTTAATGCAAAATGGTGGTCGATTTACTCGACCACCAAAAAACTTGCACACTTTACTTGACAAATCCTTCTTTTCAGTTTTATATGTTTTCAATTGTCATACCTCTACGATTTGTCTCTGCAAGTGTTTTCAATCTATTTTTTGAACCCATTCCAACTCGCTGGCCGGAACAACCACATAATTATCCAACCCTTCCCCTAATCTCAAATATACATTTTTTATTCCCGCTTGAATGATCATTCTGGCACATAATGGACACGGCTTTGCTCTGTGAATAGAGTTATCCTTCGGATTTACACCAGTCAAATACAAATCTGCTCCTATCGTTTGCTGTCTGGAACAATTTAGCAAAGCATTTGCCTCAGCATGAATGGCGCGACAGATTCCATAGCCTTCCCCCCGATGCATATTCCTTTCAATTCGTGGGCATTTTCCTAAATCACAACAATTATCAAACCCTCTGGGAGCACCATTATATCCAGTGGAAATAACTACATCATCCTTTACAATAACCGCACCATACTTTCTTTTGATACATGTACTTCTATACGCGATATCCTCTATTTTCTGCATTCTGAACAAGTTCAGTTTTCACACTCTGTTATACATAAATCCGTTCTCATTAAAAACATTTTATAAAGAAAATCAAAACCCGTCAACCTGTTCAGGGATTTTTCGACCGCTTGAAGCAAAAGCTGAACCGTCATCTTTTCTGCTGTCTTTTTCAAAAAAACTGAATATCATAAAACAAGCCGATAAATATACCGGCTCAATCAAAGACTAGGAGTGATTCTAATATGCTTTCCAAAGAAACTTATCCGTTCCGTCTGCCCGAACTTCCCTACGCCTACCATGCACTGGAACCATTTATCGATCAAAGAACCATGTACTTTCACCACGACAAACATCTGAAGACATATATAGACAACCTGAACAAAGCCCTGAAAGTCTATCCGGAATACCAAACCTGGACACTGGAAGAACTGCTGACCCGTCTCTCCGAACTGCCGGAAGGACTGCGCACACCTGTACGTGACAATGGCGGCGGCGTATACAACCACGAAATGTACTTTCGCCTGATGGCTCCCGCAGACCAGCCATTTTCCGATGAAGTGGCAGAAGCTTTCGGCGGCGAAGACAACTGGAAACGCCAGATGAAAGCAGCCGCCCTCGGGCAATTCGGTTCCGGCTTCGCATGGCTTGTCCGGGACGACACCGGAGCCCTGAAAATCATCGCCCTCCCAAACCAGGACAATCCACTGACCATAGGCATGCAGCCAATCCTGCCCCTGGACGTCTGGGAACACGCCTACTACCTGAAACACCAAAACCTCCGCGGCGATTACATCGACGACTGGTTCCACGTAATCAACTGGAACGCAGTGGAACAGCGTCTGAACGATACATTATAACCTCCCACACCCAAAAGCCAGAAAGCGACCGGGCCCACGCATCCCACCTGCGCCCGGCCGCTTTCGTCCGCTTTTGCCACACATCATCGCCTAGCCAGTTCCCGGGTGATCTCCTCCCAGGTAATACCCTTCTCCGCCATCAGCACCATCACATGGTAAAGAAAATCAGAAATCTCATATTTGATCTCTTCCGGATCAGGATTCTTTGCCGCAATGACAATCTCCGTACATTCCTCTCCCACCTTTTTCAGGATCTTGTCAATCCCCTTGTCAAACAGATAATTGGTATACGATCCCTCTTTCGGATGCACCTTCCTGTCACAGATCACATCGTACACCTGCTGGAACACTTTCAGCGGATTCCGTTCCTCATATTCCTTCTTCACAAGTTCCTGGAAAAAGCAGCTGCGGTTTCCCGTATGACATGCCGCTCCCACCTGGGAAACCTTTGCCAGGATCGTATCCTTATCACAGTCCAGCGTCAGAGATTTCACATACTGAAAATGACCGGAAGTCAGCCCTTTCATCCAAAGCTCGTTCCGGCTGCGGCTCCAGTAAGTCATCCGTCCGGTTTTCAATGTCGTCTCATAAGCTTCTTCATTCATATATGCCAGCATCAACACTTCATCTGTCTGGTAATCCTGAACGATGACCGGAACCATACCGTCGCTGTTTTTCTTGAATTCCGGCCACGGGATTGAGCTTTCAAACGTATTGACCGGAATTCCCGCTTCCCTGCAGACCGCCTTGCATTCCATCAGATCCTGGTCCGGACTGCTCACACCTGCGCCGGTCACGGCTTCCACCTGCGGATTTGACAGAAGATCTGCCGCTGCGCCATCTGCCGCCAGAACCATCAGAGGAAGTGCACAGGCTCCTGCGATTTCTTCCAGCTGCTGTTCATCGCAGAAAACCATGCAGGCAAATGTCTCAATCCGCTCCCGGTATCTCTGAAGCACCTGCACATCCGGCACGAAAACCGCAATTTTTTCCTTTCCAAATTTTCCGGACACTTCCTCCAGCAGTTCGCAGTTCGACTCCTTCGAAAAATTCAGCACCGCCTTCTTACATCCCGCATACAGAATCTTTTTGACATCCTCCATCCGGCGGACATTTCCTCCCCCGATCACCGGGACTTCCGCCCGGTCGCAGATCCGGATCAGGGCACTGATTGCCTGGTCATGCTCTGCATCACTCTTCGAAAAATCCAAAACCAGCAGTTCATCCGCCCCTCTGTCGGAAAAATCTGCCGCCAGTTCCTCCACCGGAAACTCCGAGATCACCGTCTCAGAACCAAAACCGGACACTGCCTTCCCGTCCTTCAGATAAATGACCGGAACCAACAATTTTTTCAAAACACCATCCTCCTCATCCAACTGATTTGCATACAACACCGGAAACGATCCTGCCGGCTCAGAGACTGCCTTTTGTGGAAAGCACCCCGGAAATCCTCTCGTCAATGGAAACCGCCTCATCCAGCGCTTTTGCCGCTGCCTTAAACATCGCCTCGATAATATGATGACAGTTCGAGCCGTCCAGCACCTTGATATGTAGGTTCATGCCGCAGGAATAGGACAGCGCGCAGAAGAATTCACGCACCATCTCCGTCTCCATGTCTCCGACTTTTTCCCTGGAAAAGATACGGTCGCCCGCACAGATCCACCGCCACCAGCACCAGCGTCTCATCCATCGGAAGGATCCTGCTTCCGTATCTGCGGATCCCCGACTTATCCTTCAGCGCTTCCTTCAGCGCCGTTCCAAGGACAATTCCAAGATCCTCGATGGTATGGTGTCCGTCCACCTGCAGGTCGCCTTCCATCTCCAGACGCAGGTCAAAAAAGCCATGTCTTGCGAATCCGTCCAGCATGTGATCAAAAAATCCGATCCCCGTTGTCCCTTCAAAAACTCCTGCTCCGTCCAGATTCAGTTCCAGACAGATCTTCGTCTCTTTCGTTTTCCGCTCCACTTTTGCCGTTCTCAGCATGACGCATCCTCCTTCTCAAAACGTACCGCGATGGAATTTGCATGCGCCGTCAGCTGTTCCGCTTTCGCAAATACTTCAATATCCCCATGGATCTTTTCCAGCGCCTCCCTGGAATAATAGATCACGCTGGATTTTTTCACAAAGTCATCCACAGAAAGCGGTGAGAAGAATTTTGCCGTTCCATTGGTCGGAAGAATATGGTTCGGTCCTGCAAAATAGTCCCCCAGCGGCTCGCAGGAATTTTCCCCGAGGAAGATCGCTCCTGCGTTTCTTACCTTCATCATATCTTCAAAGGGATTTGCCGTCACAATTTCCAGATGCTCCGGCGCAATCTGATTCACCGTCTCAATGGCCTCCTCTTTCGATTCCGCCACCAGCAGATAACCGAAATTATCCAGAGACTTTTCTATAATCTCACGGCGGGAAAGCGTCTCCAGGAACTTCTGGATTTCCGCATCCACCTGCTCAGCCAGCCTGCGGGAGGTCGTGATCAGGATCGCGCTTGCCAGCTCGTCGTGCTCCGCCTGGCTCAGCAGATCTGCCGCTACAAAACGGGGATTTGCCGTCTCGTCCGCCAGTACCAAGATTTCACTGGGACCCGCAATGGAATCAATGCTGACATTTCCATATACCGCTTTTTTCGCCAGGGCCACATAGATATTTCCCGGTCCCACGATTTTATCCACTTTGGGAATGCTCTCGGTACCATAGGCAAGCGCCGCCACCGCCTGTGCGCCGCCGATCTTGAAGATCCGCTGGACGCCCGCCTCTTTTGCCGCCGCAAGGACGACCGGATTTACCTTTCCTTCCCGGTTGCAGGGCGTCACCATACAGATTTCCCGAACACCCGCCACCTGAGCCGGCAGTACGTTCATCAGCACAGAGGACGGATACGCAGCCTTGCCTCCCGGCACATAAACGCCCACGCGGTTCAGCGGCGTCACCTTCTGTCCCAGCAGTGTCCCCTCTTCCGTGGAGGTAAACCAGCTGTTTTCTTTCTGTTTCTCATGATAGGCAAGAATATTGGCCCTTGCCTTGCGGATCACATCGATCAGTCCTTCGTCCACCTGGCGGTAAGCCTCCTCCACTTCTTCTTCTGTCACTTCCACACTGGAAGCGTCCAGCTTCGCCCCGTCAAATTTCTCGGTGTAGGCAAAAACCGCCGCATCTTTCTTTTCGCGGACCGCCGTGACGATCTCGCTGACCGCCGCCTCATACGTCCCATACTGGGTCGGGCTGCGTTTCAGCATATTTTCCAGAATATTTTCTGCTGTTTCTTTTGTCAGATCTACAATTCTCATCGTTCTTCCTCCTCACATGCGGATCAATTGTTTTCCGTAAGCGCTTTCTTCAGTGCATGGATCAGATAGCTGATCCTCTCATTTTCCATCCGCATACTCACCTGGTTAACCACCATGCGGGCGGACAGCGGGCACACCTCTTCCAGCACATCCAGTCCATTTTCCCGCAGCGTCGTGCCGGTCTCCACAATATCGACGATGACCTCCGAAAGCCCCACGATGGGAGCCAGTTCAATAGAACCATTCAGTTTAATGATCTCCACGGTCTGATGCTTTTTATTGTAAAAATAATCCTTTGCTATATTCGGGTATTTGGTGGCGACGCGGATCAGCCGGTTATGCTGGAGAAGCTCCGCCGCGGAAGCCGGGTCGCAGACACACATCCGGCACTTTCCATAACCGAGATCCAGTACCTCATACAGCTTGCGCCCTTCCTCCAGGATCGTGTCCTTTCCGACGATCCCGATATCCGCCGCACCGTATTCCACATAGGTGGGAACATCCGGTCCTTTTGCCAGAAAGAATTTCAACCCCATTTCCTCATTGACAAAAATCAGTTTTCTGGAAGATTTATCTTCCATCTCCTCACAGGTAATCCCTATCTGCCGGAAAAGCTCCATCGTCCGCTGTGCCAGACGTCCCTTTCCAAGGGCGATCGTCAAATATCTCATGCCTGTCCTCCTTTTTGTACCTGCTTTGTGATCTCCACCGGATGAACTTCCGGTTCCGTCAGATCAATAGCAAACACGGCGGTCTCTTTTTGGATGTACACGATACCGCCAAACTGATTTCTCTTTCCGTATGCGATATAATCGTCCAGCACCCTGCCTCGTCCAAAGGGAACCAGCGCCACGTCCAGCCCGTCCTTTCGGTGTTCCTTTGCCATCTG
>CABUPZ010000121.1 GCA_902493585.1 uncultured Fusicatenibacter sp.
ACATGAATATTCCAGATAAACAATGAGAGCGCAAAAAGCAGACAAATACAGAGAAAAATCCCGGCAAAAAACGCTTTGCGCTTCCGGTTCCGATAGAAGAAAAAAGGAAGTCCATATTTCCTCAACACCTTTATTCTGGAACCGCTTTTGCGGCAGAGAGCATGCAGGCGAAAAAAATCAGCGGTGGAAAGATACATTTCATAGGAGCCGTTTCGGTTGACCAGCTGCCATAGCAGAATGCGGTTTCGTGCACACAGATTCAGAAAACGTTCCGGATCACGGCTCATCAGCCGGATACGCACATATCCCTTCAGAAATCGAATCAGCCGGTTCATCCAGTGCCTCCTTTACGCTTCAAAAGTTATCGTCTGCATCTGACCGGTAATCTTCATTTCTTCTCCGGAATAGTAAGCGATCGTAAGCCGGCTACCCTCAATCCGCACCCGTCCCCGGCGGGTCAGAATACGGATACAGCAGGGCTCATAGGTAAGGATTTTCTGATAATTCTCTATATACAGTTCCCGTCCGCCGAAAAACGTAAGAACCGCTTCCCGATAAGAGAGGTCTGCCGGGATCTGCATGGATGAAAGAAGGGAAGACCCCGGCGGATCCGGATGCTTTTTTCGTTTCAAAGAATCTCTTCTTTCCCGCTTTTATTGTCTATTCTATGCATTTTTTCTTCTCTTTATGAACGCTGCAAAAGCCTCAGACACTCTTCTTCCTGTCAACCCAAGTTCAACACTCATAAAGACGCCCGTAGAGACGCCAAAAAGCTGCCGGTAGAATTGCGAAGAAGGACTTGCAGTTCTGTACGGCAGCTTTGAAATTTTTTGAAATACCCGTTAAGAAGCCTTAAAGAAAATCAGACTGAACCAGACAATATACTGATCTCCGAGATAATAGTCCATGGCATACTTTTCTACGAGATTCGCGACAACAATCCCATGGCTCTCAATGCAGGGAAACATCAACTCTGGATGACGGCATGTGCCCTTCGGATACGCACACTTTTCACAAGCTGCACAGGAATCCGAAGAAAGTGTATAAGCCTCCAGTTTATGCTCCTTCAGATGTTGTTCAATCAGGTGTGTCATCTTTTCATGCTCCACCTTTGTCTTCAGAGATTCCTCCAGGTTCATCACATCCTGAACCTGCGCGATACTGGAGAAGAACAGAACATCCTCGTATTGCCGACAGCGCTCGGTACATTCCTCCACCGTTCCCACAGCCGGCGGGCAGGACCAGGAAGTTCCATAGCGGGGACATTCCTTCTTGCAGATTGCGCGTACCCGGTCATTGTATTCAATTTCTTCCGGTTTCAGAAACTGATACTGATAGACAGGAAACTGTGTAATAAAGGATTCGATTTCATCTTTTGTCATAAAAATTCCTTTCTGTTACAGACGACTCTTGAAATCTTCATAAGCGAATTTTTTTACCAGACGTTCCCTGCCGTCCCGTTCCCGATAAACGATTGACGGAAGCGGCATACCGTTGAACGTATTGGTCTTTACCATCGTATACAGCGCCATATCCTCAAACACCACTCTGCTACCCGGTTCCAGCTGCCGGTCGAACGAATAATCGCCGATCACATCCCCCGCCAGACAGGTAGGACCGCCCAGGCGATAGGTCCACGCCTTTTCACCGGGAAGTCCGCTTTCCTGCACCGGGGGACGGTACGGCATTTCCAGGACATCCGGCATATGACAGGCCGCAGATGTGTCGAGGATCGCCAAATTAATTCCATTATACATCGTATCCAGAACAGTGGCAACCAGAAATCCTGCATTTAAAACCACAGCTTCCCCGGGCTCAAGATAAACTTCCAGATCGTAGGTTTCCTTCAGATGCCGGATAATGCGTATCAGCCGTTCTCTGTCATAATCGGACCGTGTAATGTGATGCCCGCCGCCAAGATTCAGCCACTTCAGCTTCGGCAGCCAACGGCCGAACCGCTCTTCCACCGCCGCTACCGTAACTTCCAGCGCATCCGAATCCTGTTCACAGAGGGTATGGAAGTGAAATCCATCCAGGAATTCCAGCTGCTCCTCCTGAAAGTTCTCCAATGTCGTTCCAAGACGGGAACCGGGCGAGCAGGGATCGTAGATCGCATGACCTTCCTGGGTGGAACATTCCGGGTTGATGCGAAGACCGATGGATTTTCCGGCTTTTTTCGCCTTGGCAGCGTAACGTTTCACCTGCGCCGGACTGTTGAACACCACATGATCGGCATAAGAGAGGATCTCGTCAAACTCATCCTCCCGGTAGGCCGGGGAGAAGACATGGGTCTCCTTCCCGAACTCTTCCTTTCCGAGACGTGCTTCGTACAGACCGCTGGCTGCTGAACCATCCAGGTATTCCGCGATCAGCGGATAACAGGAGTACATGGAAAAAGCCTTCTGTGCCAGCAAAATCTTACAGCCGGATTGCTCCTTCACTTCCCGGAGGATTTCCAGATTGTGCAGCAGCCGTTCTTCCTCCACCAGAAAATAGGGCGTTCTCCATCCGACTGGCTTTCTCTCTCCCATCAGTCCACCAGAACCGGATCATGAGACTCTTTCCATGGAAGCCCAAAGCGGTTCAGTGCATCCATGAACGGATCCGGATCAAATTCTTCGATGTTGTGGACACCCGGCTTGTTCCAGGTGCCGTTCATCAGCAGCATCGCTCCGATCATTGCCGGAACACCTGTGGTGTAGGACACTGCCTGAGAACCAACCTCCCGGTAGCATTCCTGGTGATCACAGATATTGTACAGATAATAATTTTTCTCTTTTCCATTCTTTTTGCCGCGGAAAATACAGCCGATGTTTGTCTTTCCTACGGTACGTGGTCCCAGAGTTGCAGGATCCGGAAGAACTGCTTTCAGAAACTGCAGCGGAATGATCTCTTTGCCTTCGTACATGATCGGCTCGATGGAAGTCATTCCCACGTTTTCCAGGCATTTCAGATGGGTCAGATAGCTCTCGCCGAATGTCATGAAGAAACGGATTCTTTTGATTCCAGGGATATTCAGCGCCAGTGATTCCAGCTCCTCGTGGTGCAACAGGTACATATCCTTCCGTCCAACGCCCTCGAAATCGTATTCCCGTTTGATTTCCATCGGTTTTGTCTCAATAAACTTTCCGTGCTCCCAGTAAGAACCATTGGCAGATACTTCACGGATATTGATCTCCGGATTGAAATTGGTGGCAAATGGATATCCGTGATCGCCGCCGTTGCAGTCCAGAATATCGATATAATTGATCTCGTCAAACTCATGCTTCAGCGCGTAAGCGGAGAACACACCCGTCACGCCCGGATCGAATCCGCTTCCGAGCAGAGCTGTGATTCCAGCCTCCTCAAAACGCTCTCTGTACGCCCACTGCCATTTGTACTCAAACTTGGCAGTATCCTCCGGCTCATAATTTGCCGTATCCACATAGTGGGTTTTGGTGGCAAGGCACGCATCCATGATCGTCAGATCCTGGTACGGAAGCGCCAGGTTCAGAACCACATCCGGATTCTCCTGACGAATCAGCGCGATCAGCGCATCCACATCGTTGGCATCCACCTGTGCTGTGCGGATGACGGTCTTCGTCGTTCCCTCCAGTTTCTCCTTCAGCGCATCACATTTTTCCTTTGTTCTGCTGGCAATACAGATCTCCTCAAATACCTCGGAATTCTGGCAGCATTTGTGAATTGCTACTGATGCGACACCTCCGCATCCGATAATCAACGCTTTTCCCATCTCTTTTTCCTCCTGTTTCTTTCTTCCGCAGCGTTCCATCCGGACAAACTGTTCACTGCAGCTTTTTATTTACTGATTAGATTGTATAATTCTTTTATGGCTTCTAAATGATGTATGCTTTATATATGCGAATACCTGTGAATGCTTGTGAATCATTCCGGAAACGCCAGAAGCATTTCACGGACCATCTTGCAGGCAGCCATCGCTGAGATTCCGCTGGGATCGTAGTGAGGGCTCAGTTCGTTCACATCGCACGCCACCACGTTCGCATGGGAACAAACCATCTGGGCTGCCTCCCTGAGCTGGTCAAAGGTGACGCCGCCCGCCTCCGGGGTTCCAGTGCCCGGAAATACCGACGGATCCAGCACATCCAGATCCAGCGTGAAATACACCGGCTGTCCCTTCAACGCTTCCAGCCGTTCCTTCAGACCGTCAAAATTGAATTTCTGAGTTACCACATGATCTTTTCCCCAGGAAAATTCGTCCCGGTCACCGGAACGGATACCGAACTGGAAAATCCGTCCGTCGCCCAGCAGCTCCCAGCACCTGCGGAGTACACAGGCATGGGACAGTTCCGCTCCCAGATAATCGGAACGCAGGTCTGCATGGGCATCAAAATGAATGATGGAAAGATCCGGATATTTCCGAAACACAGCCTTTACCGCTCCCAGGGTCACCAGATGCTCCCCTCCCAGCAGAAACGGGCGTTTCCCATCATTGAGAATGACCGCACAGCGATGCTCGATATCCTCCAGCGCCCGCCGGGTATCTCCGAAACACAGCTCCAGATCTCCGCTGTCGAAGATCTTTCTGTCCATCAGGTCCTTGTCCTGATAGGGACTGTAAGTTTCAATCCCGAAGGATTCCATCCGGATCGCACGGCTTCCAAAGCGCGTGCCCGGACGATAGGATGTGGTGGAATCGAAAGGCGCACCGTAAAGCACCGTGTCCGCCTCCTGATAATCCGCGTCACACCCAAGAAAAGTTTCAACATTTTTATTCAACATCTTTTAACAGTTCCTCCACATATGCCGGCAGGTAAAAAGCACCCTTATGCAGCATCGTTGTATAATATTTGCAGGAAAGTCCCCGCATGTTCCATGCCACCTCCTGCAGATCCTTCAGGGGATGGTATTTTTTGGACGCGAATCCAAACAGCCAGTGTCCCGAAGGATAGGTGGGAATATGTGCCTGATAAACCCGGCTGATCGGGAAAGATTCCACGATCCGTTTATGCGCTCTCTGGCATGCCGCAGCATCCTCCGGATAAAACGGGCTTTCATGCTGGTTCACCATGATTCCATCCTCACGAAGCGCCTTGTAGCAGCTTCCATAGAATTCTCTGGTAAACAGCCCTTCCCCCGGTCCGAAAGGATCCGTGGAATCCACGATGATCAGATCGTAGGCATTCTCACAGGAACGGATGAAACGCACGCCGTCCTCGTAATAGATCTTCAGACGGCTGTCGTTGAACCGGCAGGCGGTCTGAGGCAGATATTTTTTGCACACCTCAACAACCAATGGGTCAATTTCCACCATATCGATCCGCTCGATCTCAGGATAACGGGTCAGTTCACGGATCACGCCCCCATCTCCCGCGCCGATCACCAGGACATCACGGACTGCCGGATGGACTGCCATGGGAACGTGTACGATCATGTCATGGTAGATAAATTCATCCCGCTCCGTCAGCATCATATACCCGTCCAGTGTCAGAAAACGTCCGAACTGCGGAGATTCAAACACATCGATCCTCTGGAACTCACTTTTGCCGCTGTAAAGCTGGCGGTTCACCCGGATGGACATTTTCACATCCGGCGTCTGCATCTCTGAAAACCAAAATTCCATACTCATACTCCCTTCAAAACATTCAGCCGTTCGATCTGCTCATCTTCCGGCCCGGTCATCGAGCATCCTTTTTCTTTCGCGTAATGGATATACTTCAGGATCGGTTCTGTGATCCGCTCGCCCGGAGCGAGAATCGGAATTCCCGGCGGATAACACATGACAAATTCGCTGCAGATCCTTCCTGCG
>CABUPZ010000122.1 GCA_902493585.1 uncultured Fusicatenibacter sp.
TCCACAACATTTCTTAAATAAACTGTATATAGTATCGCCAGAAAACGGGAGGATGCTATATACAGCTTTTTTATATGCCAAAACCGGAAAGGAGAACTCACCAATGGAACCAATGGAAGACGCATCTACCGTGGAGCGTATGCTTCTCGAACGTGCAAAACATATGCATACACCGGCGAATGGCAGCATTGAGCTGCTCCCGCTGTGCAATATGAACTGCGATATGTGTTACGTTCGTCTGAGCCGTGAAGAGATGGAGAGCAAGGGACGACTGCGTACAGCGGACGAATGGCTGGAAATCGGAAGACAGATGCAGAAGAGCGGCGTCCTCTTTCTGCTGCTGACCGGTGGAGAGCCGCTCCTTTTTCCGGATTTTCGAAAACTCTACCTGGGCTTGAAAGAACTCGGCATGATTCTGACGATCAACACAAACGGCACACTGATCGATGAGGAGATGGCGGCGTTTTTCGGAAAGCATAAGCCGCGGCGTGTGAACATTACCCTCTACGGTACAGACGAGGAAACTTACAAAAATCTGTGTCACTACCCCGGTGGATTCGAGAAGACCATGAGAGGGATTCGTCTTCTGCGGGAAAACGGTGTGGATGTAAAGATTGGAGGAAGCCTTGCAAAGGCGAACCAAAAAGATCTGGAGCGCCTGATTGCAATCGGGGAGGAACTGGAGATTCCGGTGCGTGTGGACACCTATATGCTTCCGGCGACCAGGGAGAGGGAAACGCCTTACGATATGCAGGCGCGGCTGAATCCGGAGGAAGCGGCTCAGGCGCGAGTCTATGCGCTGAAACAGGAGATGGGACCGGAGCTGTTCGCCCAGTACGTGGCCCAGTCTGTCTGGCTGGCGGATCATCCACAGCCGGCGAAAGAGGAGGCCGGGCATATGGCATGTATGGCGGGACGATGTTCCTTTACGATCAACTGGCAGGGGGAGATGCGTCCCTGTGTGATCCTTGCAAAGCCGGCGGCTTCCGTTTTTGAAGTGGGATTTGACAAAGCCTGGAAGTATCTTGTGGAAGAGACAGGAAAGATCCTGCTCAGCGCCAGGTGCAGCGTATGTCAGATGCGCCATTTGTGCCGTACCTGCGCGGCGAGCGCGCTTTTGGAGACAGGAAGTTACGATGGAGTGCCGGACTATATGTGCCGGTATGCCACGGAATCCCTGAGACTTCTGCGGGAGGAATGGGAAAAGATGCCAAAGAACCACATGCACTTTGAACCAGAGGAATCTCAGGAAGCGACTGTAACAGAAGAAAAAGAACAGGAGTGATCAGAAAATGGAAAAAATATTTCAAATTGGTGATTTTATCTTCCGTCTCTGCTATCCAGAGGAGATCACACCGCCTCCAAACTTTCTTCTGTTTGAACGCAGAAACCATACCGATTTCATACCCATCCGGAAAGCACATTCTGAAGCGGACAGATGTGAAAATACAGTCGGTCATTCTGCCGGGAAATGGGAATACACCTATGAAATCCAGGTATCCGAAACGCTGCCGCAGCCTGCAGGAAAGGTGATTGCGCGCCGCCCGGATTTGGTGGCTTTTTGTGAAGGCAGCAGGGAAAGTCGTCTGATCGGAGTCAAAGGGACGGAAGGCTACTATGCCTGTTACCGGGAGACCGGTCCGGAACGTGCGGAGGTGATTCTTGCCAGGGACAGGATCCAGGGGCTTCATATTGATCCGGCGTTCACATCCCTCCTGGCTTTGGAGCGCCGCCTGATCCAGAAAGACAGCCTGGTGCTTCACTGTGCTTATACAATCTGCCGCAATGAGGCGATTCTCTTTTCCGCTCCGTCGGAGACAGGAAAAACCACCCAGGCGAATCTCTGGGAAAAATACCGGGGCAGCCGCACGGTCAACGGAGACCGGGCGCTTCTCGGAACGATTGACGGCCACTGGAACGCCCAGGGATGGCCGGTCTGCGGAACCTCTGAGGTGTGCAGCAACGAAGTCTTTCCAATCCGCGCTATCGTCATGCTGAGCCAGGCAAAAGAAAATCACGCAGAACGGCTGTCTCCCGGACAGGCTTTTCCGCTTCTGTACAGCCAGATTACCGTGAACCGATGGAACATGGAGGATCATATCCGTGCAATGGACTTAATGGAAAAGCTGCTGGCGGAAATTCCCGTCTATCACCTTGGTTGTACGATATCCGAGGAAGCAGTGGAATGCCTGGAGAATATTTTGCAGAAAGATGTATGAGTCTGCGTCAGAAGCAATTTTGTGAAAGGATACTAGGAGGAGTGAAATGGACGAAGAGAACAAAATGGAACACAAAAACCCTGCCTTCGAATCTCTGGATATTCTGATTTCCCGATGGAAGGACGGGACCTTTGGGGAGATCATTGACGACTGGAAGTGGATTTTCAGCTACAGCGCCCGCTATAAGGGTGCGATTGTCTTCTATATAATTCTTGGAATTTTCAGCACCTCCATGGGACTGGTGAGCAGCGTCGCCAGCAAGTATCTGATCGATATTATCACAGGCTATGATACCAGCAGGCTCTGGGTTGTGATTGCGGTTATGGTGGGCAGCACGACGTTCAGCCTGATTTTCGGAAGTATCATCAGCCGGATTTCCACAAAGCTGAGTATTGATATCAATAACGACATCCAGGCGGATATTTTTGACAAGATCGTGGATGCCGACTGGCTGGAACTGAACAAATACTCCAACGGAGATATCCTGAACCGGTTCAACGGGGATATCGGAACGGTCAGCAGCAATGCGATCAGCTGGCTTCCGACGATCCTCATCGCGATTTACAATTTTATTGCCACGTTCTTTGTAATTCTCCATTACGATTGGATTATGGCAGTGATCGCACTTGCCAGCGCGCCGTTTATGCTTCTGATGTCCAGGTTTATGATAAAGAAACAGAGAGACTACAGCAAGAAAGTCCGGGAAATGAGCAGTGATCTGATGACTTTTGAGGTGGAGACAATCTATAATTTCGATACGATCAAGTCCTTTGGAATCGCGCCGCATTACAGCAAAAAAATGCGTTGGTGGCAGGGAAAGTTCAAGGACATCAGTCTGAAATACAATATGTTTTCCATTAAGACGAATATTCTGATGTCCGTCATGGGAACACTTGTGCAGTTTACTGCCTTTGGGTATTGTCTGTTTCGTCTGTGGAACGGTGATATCACTTATGGAACCATGACGCTGTTCCTGCAGCAGAGAAGCAGTCTCTCCTCAGCGTTCAGCAGGGTAGTCTCAATCATTCCATCGTTTCTGAACAGCTCGGTATCTGCCCACCGGATCCGTGAGCTTGTGCAGCTTCCCAGAGAAGTACATATCCCGGAGAGCAGTGAGATGGACCGGTATTCTGCGGATGGATTCCGTGTACAGATGGAGCATGTGAATTTTTCTTATCTCAAAGGGACACATGTCATCACAGATTCCGCCTTTGAGGCGAATCCGGGAGAGATCGTCGCGCTTGTGGGTCCGTCCGGCGAAGGAAAGACGACGATGATTCGTCTGATCCTGGGTCTGGTACGTCCGCAGGATGGCAGCGTCCGCCTTTGCGCGTCGGACGGAAAAGCGATCACGATGAATGCGGAAACAAGACATTTGTTTGCCTATGTCCCTCAGGGAAATACAATTATCTCCGGAACCATCGCGGAAAATATGCGTATGGTGAAGGAGGATGCCACGGACGAGGAAATTATTGACGCGCTCAAGGTGTCCTGTGCCTGGGATTTTGTGGAAAAGATGCCGGATACGATCAACAGCAATGTAGGCGAACGGGGACGCGGGCTGTCGGAAGGACAGGCGCAGAGGATCGCAATAGCCAGAGCAGTTCTGAGGGATGTTCCGGTGCTGCTGCTGGATGAGGCGACCTCAGCGCTGGATGTGACGACGGAGCGGAATGTTCTGAGAAACATTGTCCGTCAGCATCCCAACAAAACCTGTATTGTCACCACACACCGGCCGAGCGTACTGAATCTCTGCCAGAGAGTTTACCGTGTGATGGAGACGAAGGTGACGGAGCTGAGCGAGGAGGAATCCAGCCGTATGGCGATGGATTTCTGACAGCTGGACAGCGGCAGGATTCTGCCGAATATGCCGGGGCATAGTTTCAGGAGGATTGCAAATGACGAGAACGGTAGATACAAGGGAATATCTGGATGTGCTCCGGGGACTGACCGAGGAAGGAAGAGAAGTTTCTCTCCTGATTTCCGGCAGCAGTATGGCGCCATTTCTGATTCACGGCAGGGACTCTGTGTATTTTCGAAAGCCGGACCGGGAGCTGAAAAAAGGGGATATTGTATTTTTTCAGCGGGAATCCGGCCGGTATGTGATGCACCGGATCTGCAGGGTGAAAAAAAGCGGGTATTATCTGGTAGGGGATGGACAGACAGAGGTGGAAGGGCCCATCCGGAAAGAGCAGATTTTTGGTCTGATTTACTGCGTCAAAAGAAAGGGCAGAAAAATTCAGCCGGGAGATTTCTGGTGGGAATTTTTTGCTCATGTGTGGCTTCTTTTCCGTCCCATTCGTCCGGCGCTGACAGGAGCATACAGCTTTTTCCGGCATATTCGCCGATGAATGCTTCTGCAGGAGCAAAGGAATAACGCTTATAAAAGAAAGTCAAAGGAAAAGCAAAAAAAAGCTGAGAAAAAATACAGAGAACTCATCGGATGACAGAATGCATCTGGTGAGTTTTTTATATTTTCAGCTTTTTTCAGTATCATTTTGTCATTAAATTCACTCTTTGAGAATTAGCCATGTTAAAATAGTAGGACAAAATTGAGTTGTAATAGAATTTTTTAAATGTGGAAGGGAATGATATAAAAAACTATTGCAAACAGAAAGGAATTAAGAATGGAGAGCGTAGAGAAAACAGAAAACATGAAACTTTTTGAATTATATTTGCTTGAAAGAGAAAATGCTCCTGCAACCATACAGAAGTATAAGACAGACGTGAGGACCTTTTTCCGTTATCTGGGAGACAGCCAGGAGATTACAAAAGAATGCCTGATAAAATACAAAAATTGGCTGATTGAAAATTATGCACTGAGCAGTGTAAATTCTATGCTGGTTGCCCTCAATCAATATCTCGTCTGTATCGGTCTGGAACGTTGGAAACTCCGGAGAGTAAAAACACAGCGGAAAATTTATGAGGATGAACAGAAAGAACTGAGCACAGAAAATTATTTCCGGTTGATCGAGGCTGCGCGAGAGGAAGGAAAAGAACGGCTTGCTCTGATGATGGAAACCATGTGTTCTACGGGGATTCGGGTCAGTGAACTGAACTTTTTTACTGTGGAGAGTGTCAGCAGCGGAATCGTGCGGGTATGGAATAAGGGAAAATATCGTCTGGTGGTACTTCCTGAGAAACTTTGTATGAAATTAAAACTGTACATCAGAGAACAGAAACTGCAGTCCGGCATGGTGTTTGTCACAAGAAACGGGAAACCGGTGGACCGTTCCAATATATGGAGGGAAATGAAAAGACTGTCGGAAAAAACAGGGATTGCCGGAGAGACTATTTTTCCTCACAACCTGAGGCATCTTTTTGGAAGAACGTTCTTTCATCTCACGAGAAATCTTGTTTTACTTGCGGATATTTTAGGACACAGCAGTCTGGAGGTTACCAGAATCTATGCGTCGGACGGGATTGCGTCATGGAGGGAAAAGATTGAACAGTTGAATCTTGTGGTTTGAAAAATTCACATAATAATAGTTATGTTGTATTTATGCTGTCATTTACATAATATCAAAACC
>CABUPZ010000123.1 GCA_902493585.1 uncultured Fusicatenibacter sp.
GCGCCTGTTCCGTCCCCCGGGAAGAACTTTTCGTCACCACAAAAATCTGGAACAACGCTCAGCGGATGAACGATGTGGAAGGCGCCTTTCACCGCAGCCTTGACCGGCTAAAACTGGATTATGTGGATCTGTACCTGATCCACTGGCCGGTTCCGGGATGTTACGCACAGACCTGGAAGGCTCTGGAAAAAATCCAGGCTTCCGGCCGCTGCCGATCCATCGGCGTCAGCAACTTTGAAGAACCGCATCTGCAGATGCTCTTTGAAATGTCCGGCGTAGTCCCGGCAGTGAATCAGATCGAATGCCACCCGCTTTGGAACCGGAAACCCCTCGTTTCCTACTGCCAGCAGCACAACATCACCGTCCAGGCTTACGCACCGCTGGCGCGCGGGCTCTACCTGAACCGGGAAATCATCCTTCAGCTGGCGGAAAAATACGGCCGGACGCCCGCCCAGATCGGCCTGCGCTATCTGGTGCAGCGGGGCATCTGCGTCATACCGAAATCCACAAATCCTGACCGCATCTCAGAAAATGCCGATATTTTCAGCTTTGCACTTTCGGATTTGGATATGGACCTGATCGACTCAATGGACGAGCAGTTCCGAAGCGCTTCCATCCCGGAAGATATGATCGGACAGGGCGTACACTAGTGCATGTTTGAACATTCATTCCTGCAATCTGCAGGCTTCAAAAAGGGACCGGCTCAAAAACTACTTGCTTTTGAGTCGATCCCTTTTTTCTATCTTTGGTTCCTTCTTTTTCTTTTGGGGTTTCTCTATCTTTCTCTGTTTCCGGCAGTCTCCCACAATTCCGGAGCCAGTTCATCTTTCTTTACTCGCTGCATCAGTTCATCCACTGCCAGGCGCGGGGATTTTTCGTCGAACAGCACCTCTCCCACCGCCTGAATGATCGGCGTCTCAATCCCGTATTTTTCTGAAAGTTCCAGACCTGCACGGGCGGAATGTACGCCTTCCACGATCATTTTGACTTCGTCCATCGCTTCCTGCATCGTATAACCTTTTCCGATCAGATAGCCAGCTTTGCGGTTGCGGCTGTGTACCGAAGCACAGGTAACGATCAGATCTCCGATTCCGGAAAGCCCGTAAAACGTCTCCGCCTGTGCGCCCATCGCGATGCCAAGACGGGTGATCTCCGCGATCCCGCGGGTGATCAGCGCTGCTTTCGTATTATCTCCATAACCGAGGCCGTCCGCAATTCCCGCAGCCAGGGCGATCACATTCTTCAGAGAGCCTCCCAGTTCAATTCCCAGAATATCCGGGCTGGTATATACGCGAAAGACCGGACTCATGAAGACATTCTGCACATAGAGCGCGGTGTCTCTTTCCCTGGCTCCCGTAACGATCGTCGTAGGAAGGCCTCTGCCCACTTCTTCCGCGTGGCTTGGTCCGGACAGAACCGCCACATTTGCCGACGGAATTTCCTCTGAGATAATATCGCTCATCGTCATCAATGTATCTGCTTCGATGCCCTTCGCCACATTGACGATCAGCTGCCCTTCTCTGATCAGAGGAGCAATCCTGCGGGAAGTGCTCCGCACATACGGCGAAGCCTTTGCCATAACCAGCATATCCCGGTCCGACAGCGCCCGTTCCATATCCGTCGTAAATTCCATTTTCTCCGGCAGCGGAACGCCCGGCAGTTTCGTCCGATGCTCCCGTTTTTCCCGGAGCATCCGGATCTCCTCTTCGTTCTCTGAACAGACGGTCACCTGATGTCCGTTGTTGTACAGCACCAGTGCAAGCGCAGTTCCCCAGCTTCCCGCACTGATGATACTGATCTTCGCCATAGATTACTTCCTTCCTTTATTGCTTAAATAGGTTTTCCGCTCCGTTCCGCTGAGCAGACGCCGGATATTTTCCCGATGTTTCCACACTGCCAGTATGGTCAGCAGCACGACAATTATGTACATCTCATAGAGATACTCTGCCGGCATTGCGAACAATCCCATCTGTCCCAGGAGCAGCGTTCCGATCAGGAGCACCCCATAGACCACCAGCGACCCAAGCGAGACATAATGGGTCGCAAGGAAGACAACGACAAACAGTACCAGCGCAGCGATCGTAATTCTCCAGTCAAACGAAAGGATCAGACCTGCGGTCGCGGCAATTCCCTTTCCACCGCGGAATTTCAGATAGAACGGAAAATTATGTCCAAGGATGGTTCCCGCCGCCGCATAGACCGCCAGCAGCCGGATCATATCCGGGTATGTCTTTCCGAACAACAGATGCACCAGAAGTACGGCGAACACACATTTGAAACAGTCCCCGAAAAACGTGATCACTCCCGCCTTTGTTCCCAGCGTACGCAGGGCATTGGTCGTCCCTGCGTTTCCGCTTCCATAATTTCTGATGTCGATTCCGTGAATTCTTCCATAGATATAAGAGGTCTGAAACAGGCCGAAACAATATCCGATCAACAGACAAATTACCCTAACCATTGCATTACTGCTCCTTCTCTTTTCTTTCCCGGATGATAAACCGAAGGGATGTTCCCTTGAATCCGAATGCCTCTCTGATCTTATTTTCCAGATAACGGGTGTAGGAGAAATGCATCAGTTCCTTATCGTTGACAAAGATCACAAAGGTCGGCGGTTTCACAGATACCTGTGTCATATAATAAATCTTCAGGCGCTTTCCTCGGTCTGACGGCGGCTGCTGCATTGCCATCGCCTCGGTGAGGATCTCGTTGAGCACACCCGTCTGGATCCGCAGCGTCTGGTTTTCCAGCACCATATCGATCGTATCGAAAAGCTTCTGTGTTCTCTGTCCGGTTTTTGCAGAAATGAAAATAATTTCCGCATACGGCATATAGGAAAGCGTATTTCTCACCTTCTCCGTAAAACGGTAGATGGTCTTGTCGTCCTTTTCCAGCGCATCCCACTTATTTACCGCAATAACGATACCCTTTCCGCGGTCATGGGCGATACCGGCAATTTTGGCATCCTGCTCCGTCACGCCTTCCAGCGCGTCGATCATCATCACCACAACATCGGCGCGTTCCACAGCAGCAACAGTACGGATAATGCTGTATCTTTCCAGTTCTTCTTTGATCTTGCTCTTTCTCCGGAGTCCCGCCGTGTCGATGAAAACATATTCCCTGCCGTTGTGAACGATGGTGGTATCCACCGCATCCCTTGTGGTTCCCGCAATGTCCGATACGATGACGCGGTTTTCACCCAGCAGCTTATTGACAAGGGAAGACTTGCCCACATTGGGCTTTCCGACGATGGCAACATGCGGAATTTCTTCTTCCTCTTCTTTTTCCCCATTTTCCGGAAAATGCTTAACCACTTCGTCCAGCATATCACCGATTCCCAGCTTTCCGGATGCGGAGATCGGCATCGGTTCCCCGATTCCCAGATTATAAAACTCATAAACTTCCATCATCTGGCGTTCAAAATTGTCCACTTTATTGACTACCAGAACCACCGGCTTGCGGCTGCGCCGGAGCATGTCCGCCACCTTCGCGTCCGCGTCCACCAGACCCTGGCGCACATCGGTGATAAAGATGATCACATCCGCAGTGTCGATGGCAATCTGTGCCTGTTCCCGCATCTGTGACAGGATGATATCCTTGCTTTCCGGTTCAATACCGCCGGTATCCACCAGGGTAAAGGTATGGTTCAGCCAGGTGACATCCGCGTAAATGCGGTCTCTGGTCACACCCGGGGTATCTTTTACAATCGAAATATTTCCACCCGCCAGCGAATTAAACAGGGTCGATTTGCCCACATTCGGACGGCCCACAATTGCTACTATCGCTTTGTTCATACATTACTCTCCTTTTATGTGTCCATTCATTCTTCTCGTTCAGCACTGCGCAGACCAGATCCTTTCCAGGTTCATCCACCACCTGGATCCGGATGCCCAGTTCACGTTCCACGTCTTCCACGGTAACATCGTCCAGAAAAACATTCTCCCCTTCCCGGAGCATATTGCAGGGGAGAAGAAGGGTTTCGCCCAGAGGCTGTTCTTTCAGCTGGGCGATCAGATCCTGCCCTGTGATCAGTCCTGAGACGGTGATCATCTCTCCAAAGAAATCGTTGCGGATCGGATAGATCTTTACCTGAACCTTTGGATATTTCCTGCGGATCCTCTGTATCAGCCGTTCCAGTGTGGGAGCGGCAAGCGTTCCGGTTGCCAGGGAAATACGGATCTCTCTGTCATCCCCCGGACGTCCTTCCAGTTCCTGCTCCACTTCTTCCTCCAGAAGCCGGAGCATTCCAACACCGTTTTCCAGCTGCAGATAGCCATCGTAGGACGCTTCCTCCGGAATCGGCTCCTCCGCCAGCAGATACCATTCGTCGCTGGCATGGATAAAGTGCAGCCCCCAGGTCTCATACAGTTTTTCCTGCCACTGCCGGATCACTCGGAGTACCTCTCGGGCATCTTCCTTCGTAAACGGTTCCAGCGGATACAGACCGTCCCGGTATTTGCTCAGTCCCACCGGAACAACAGAAACGCTCTTCAAGTGGGGCAGGTATGCCGTAAGGTCTGAAATACTGCGCTCTAGTTCCTTTCCGTCATTCAGTCCCTTGCAGAGAACGATCTGTCCATTCATTTCAATCCCCGCGTCGAACAATTTTTTTACCTTATTTAATGCGTCGCCGGCGAAACGGTTATGGAGCATTTTGCACCGGAGCTCCGGATTGGTCGTCTGGAAAGAAATGTTGATCGGTTCCAGACGGTAACGGATGATCCGTTCGATATCCCTGTCACTCATATTGGTCAGCGTCACATAATTTCCCTGAAGGAACGACAGCCGTGAATCATCATCTTTAAAATAAAGGGTCGGCCTCATTCCGGGCGGCATCTGGTCGATGAAGCAGAACACACAGTTATTCCTGCAGGAACGATATTCGTCCATCAGACTGTTCTCAAAAACAATCCCCAGATCCTCGTCGTATTCCTTGTCAATTTCCAGGACCCATTCCTCACCGTTGGCCCTTCGGATACCAAGCTCGATGTAGGTGTCGTTGATCTGATAATGATAGTCAAACACATCCTCGATCTTTTCTCCGTTCACCGTCAGCAGTTCATCTCCCGGAACCAGTTCCATTTCCTCTGCAATGCTTCCCGGTTCTACACGTTTTATGATATGCCGGTTCTGTGTCATTCTTCTTTCTTCCTCCGTCTGCCGCCGCGTGACCGCTCTGTCAGCCGAACGGTTGCGGCCTCTTTTTTTCTCTGTCTTTTGGACAGCCTGCTATTTATAATAGCAACTTACTCCACAAAAAGCAAGGTTTCTTTCCATTTTCACTTGACGTGCCTTGTAAAAGAATGTTATAAATAAGTTGATAAATTGTAAAATATAGTCACTTTTGGAGGTTTCTATGGCAAATTTAGACTTACTGGAAAATTCTATTCCGGTAGCACCATTAAAAATAGCGGCTCTCGAAGGCTGTACAGAAATGGCGAACACGGTAAACAATTATCTGGTGGAATTCCGTAAAGAACTGGTCAAACGTCAGGCAAACGGCGTAAACTGGTCTGGCTACGCAGAGGATTCCTATCTGATCGACTGTGAGTGTCCGCGTTTCGGTTCCGGAGAAGCAAAAGGAAAGATCAACGAATCCATCCGAGGCGTGGATCTTTTCATTCTTGTAGATGTATGTAACTACAGCATCACCTACAAAGTGTGCGGTTACGAAAACCACATGTCCCCGGACGACCATTATCAGGATCTAAAGCGT
>CABUPZ010000124.1 GCA_902493585.1 uncultured Fusicatenibacter sp.
TGAACGTCTACTTTGAGGTTCGGGCAGACATCGAGGATGCGGCCGCCCAGCTCGCAGTTGACTTCCATTGTGTGCATCGGATAGTTTTTGTTCGCACGGCGTGCGCATACCTTAAAGGTTTTCTCCTCGGTCGGGTACAGCTCTTTCACGTAGGAAACCACTGCCTCTGCCAGATCTTCAAAGCCGGTGTCCTCTAAAATGACAACCGGGCAGATCTCGGCGATACCGAAAACTCTTGTCAGCGCATCGACAGCGCCCTCGTAATCAAAGTCTCCTTCGGTGTTGACATAGATTCGTCCCATCTCACGGGTGACCTGGAAATTTCCGTCTACCGGGGCAAGCGCGTGCTCCATCTGTACGCAGAGCGCTTTCTCGAACAGATGACGGTTCTTTCCTTTAATGCCGATCTCGGCATATTTTACCAGAAATGCTTTGTACATCATCGTTTCTTATTCTCCTTTTTTCTCAGCCAGATCGCGGAAGAACAGAGGATATTCCTCAGAAAATTTCTTCAGGATCAGGTCAGATACCTGACGCATCTGCGGATGTGCGGCGTTGGCGCTTCGAAGCCGGATAAAGTGGCGCCACTCTCTTAAGTTCATGGTCATGACGATCTCGGTTTTCAGGGAGTTCGGAAGAATGCTTCTTGCCTCCTCCGGCTTTGCTCCGAGTTCGAGCATCTGGAAGTAATACTGCTCTGCAGCTTCCATTGCTTTCTGCCATACCTCGTATTTTTTACGGTCGTTCTCGTCGTCCAGATCATAGGAAAATCCGGTTGCCAGATCGATACAGGTGATCTGGTTTCCAAATTTATCTTTCGAATAGTTGCAGTAGCGGGTGCTCTCCTGGCTGTAGCTTGCGATACGGTGGCGGACGATCTCATGGGTCACGCCGCGGTCGCACGTTACTTTTACGGTGATGGAGCCGTGCTCAATGACGGATTCATGGCCGCGTTTGATGATGCCTGCGATGAATTTCTCTGCAGTGCCTTCTCCAATGCGCTCCTCGCTCTTGTAGCAGACTCTTCCGATTTTCTCGATCCGGCGCAGCATATCCTCGTAGGATTCGGTGCTCAGGATTTCAATTTCCGGCTGTATTGTAATCATAATTTTCCTCTTTCTATTATTTCCTGGTAAATCTGCGCAGCATCGGCAGTACCTCGCGCAGCGTATCCAGGGTGTAATCAATCTGTTCCAGTGTCGTAAATTCGCTGAAGCTGAACCGCACGGCAGACTCCATCTCGGCTTTCGATGCGCCGATGGCAGTCAGCGTCGGGCTTCCGGCTCTCTTGTGTGATGAGCAGGCGCTTCCGGCGGAAACGTAGATCTGGCGGTCCTCCATCGTGTGCAGCAGCACTTCACTGCGCACATTTAAGAATGATGCATTGACAATCTGCGGCGCACCCTCTTCTTCCGGCATGCCATGGATGACCACATCGTCCAGCTCCCGTAAGCCTTCGATCAGACGGTGTTTGCAGGCACGCATCTGCGCGGTCTGCTCGTCAAAATGCCTGTAAACGATCTCAGCGGATTTCGCAAGGCCTGCGATGCCCGGCACATTGTCGGTTCCGGAACGCATGCCGTTCTGCTGGCCGCCGCCTAAGATCAGCGGACGGATTTTTACTTTCTCATCAATATATAAAAAGCCGCTTCCCTTCGGTCCGTGGATCTTGTGGCCGCTCACGGAGAGCATGTCGATGCCCATCCGTTTCGGATAAATCCGGTATTTGCCGAACGCCTGGATCGCATCGACATGAAAATACGTTTTCGGATTTTTCGCCTTGATTCTGCGTCCGATCTCCCCGATTGGCTCAACAGAACCGATCTCATTGTTGACATACATAATCGAAACGAGAATCGTCTCCGGCGTGATCGCTTCTTCGAGTTCGTTCACATCCACAAGGCCTTCTTTATTTACCGGCAGGCGCGTAATACGGAATCCCTGCTCCTCCAGAAATGCCAGCGGTGCCGACACGGCCGGGTGCTCGATCGCGCTTGTGATGATGTGGTTTCCCGTTCTCTTATTTGCCATTGCTGTTCCGACGAGCGCCCAGTTGTCGGACTCTGTGCCACCGGAGGTAAAGAAAATTTCTTTTTCTTTGACTTTCAGAATCTTTGCCAGCGTTTCCTGGGCGGTTCTGATATATTGTTCTGCTTCTACCCCTTTTTGATGCATCGCAGACGGATTTCCATAATGATTTACCATCAGATCACAGACGAGATCTGCGGTTTCCTGATAAACACAGGTGGTTGCGGAATTGTCCAGATATGCTTCCATTATCTTGTTCGTTCCCTTCCTTCTAAAAGATACACCAGAATGGAAAGCACGGTCATTCCGGCCGTTTCCGTGCGCAGAATGCGCTTTCCGAGCGTAATCGGCTCTACCTTTTCCTTCATGGCCATTTCCACTTCCGCTTCGTCGATGCCGCCCTCCGGTCCGATCAGGATCGCAATAGATTCACCCGGTTCAATGGATTCCAGAATTCTTCTCGTTCCTTCCATCCCCTCTGCGTTCTCATACGGCATCAGGCGAACGTCTGATTCTGCCATCATTGCAAGCGCCTGCTGAAATGTAACAGGCATGTGTACCGTCGGAATCTGCATCCGTTTGGACTGCTTTGCCGCACCAAGCGCGATCGTCTGCCAACGCTCTGCTTTCTTTTCCGCCTTTTTCCGGTCCAGCTTCACAACGCAGCGTTTCATCTCCACCGGAACAATTTCCGTCGCACCAAGTTCCACTGCTTTTTGGATGATCAGTTCCATTTTGTCACCTTTTGGCAGACCCTGAAACAGTACAATTCCGGACGGGAGTTCTCTGTCTGCTGCTGTGACTTCTTCTACTGCGGCAAGAACCTCACCTTCCGGGAAATCCGAAACGGCACAATGATATTCCTTTTCGCCTCCGGTACTGACCAGTATTTTTTCGCCCGGCCGCATGCGGAGCACATTTTTGATGTGATTAACGTCACTGCCCGTGATGTGGACAGTGCCGTCATAAATCTGACTTTCTTCTACAAAAAAACGGTACATGAATCTGTTCTCTTTCTCTTCTGGTGTTTCGCTTTTCTTAATTTACATCGGTTTTCTTGCTGTAACAGAAACCCATTCGCCCTGATGTGTAACTTCAACTACTTCAAGTCCCGCTGCAACGACTGCCTCTTTGACAACTTCCTCTTTCACATCGAGAATGCCGGATGTGATATAAACAGCGCCCGGCTTCATCTGGTGTACGATTACCGGCGTCAGCGGAACAAGAACATCTGCAAGAATATTGGCGGTAACGATATCGTATTTCTCGTATCCGACTTTGTCCTGTACTTCTTTGTCATCAATGATATTTCCGATCATCATATCAAACGCTTCTACCGGAATTCCATTGACTTCTTTGTTTTCCTCAACCGCAGGAACCGCACACGGATCGAGATCTGTTCCGACCGCATGACGCGCACCAAGCTTCAGTGCAATAATCGAAAGAATACCGCTTCCGGTTCCGACATCAAGCAGCTCGGTATCCTTTGTCACATATTTCTTTAACTGACGGATGCAAAGCTGTGTTGTCTCATGCATACCCGTTCCAAAGGCTGTGCCCGGATCGATATGGATGATCATTTTATCCCGGTCTTCCGGCTTTACTTCCTCCCAGGACGGGATGATCAGAATGTCGTCCACATAGAACTGTTTGAAATACTGTTTCCAGTTGTTGATCCAGTCCTTGTCCTCTGTCTCAGACTCTGTGATGGTGCACTCTCCAAGGTCCAGGAACTCCTGCATTTCTGCAAGTGCCGCGCGGACATCTGCAAGAACCTTCTCCTTGTCCTCATCCACATCGAGGTAAAAATTCAGATAGGCAATGCCGTCGTCATCCGGAATATCCGGCATGATATCCACGAACATCTGCTGTTTGTCGCTCTCGGTCAAAGGCTGTTTGTCCTGAATTTCCACGCCTTCGATTCCCACATCGGCCAGAGTGGAGATCACAATGTCTTCCACTTCCGATCTTGTTTTTAATGTAAATTTATTCCATTTCATTGTTTAAACTCCTTTTTGCGCTTCTCTTTTCCATACGTGCAAAGAAAGCCACATTTATCATACACGATATCGTTCCTGTTGTAAATGTTATTTTCGGCTTTTACGGCCCGTCTCAATCCGAAATCTTTGTCAGAAAGCCATCTTTTTTCGCCTTCTGATAACGCCATATCAGCCCGAGTGTGGATAAAATGCGAACCCCAAGATCTATCAGGTTGAACCGGTACAGTGCCGTAAGATCTGCCCCAAGTGCCGTATACAGACGGACACCAAGCAACGGCAGAACACTGTTGGTCAGCGTCGTCATCATCGTAAAGAGGCCGATCAAAAGCGAACGGTTCTTTTCCGGTGCGGCATTTAAAAGAATCTGTACCGTGCAGAGTGCAACGGCACACTGTGGAGCGTTCAGAACCGTCATCAGAACAATAAAAGTAACCCCGTGGTACGCCAACGGTAAATGTGGAACCAAAATCATAATAACCGGGCAGAAGCAAAGACCGATCCCGGCGAAAATCAGTGCAAAATCCGGCGATTTTTTCCGGACAACCTTCGCGATCATTCCAACTGCCGCAAGCTGGCCGATATTGAAAACACCGTTGCAGATGGAAAGTGTCATCTCCGACATTTTGCAATATTTGACCTGTCCTAAATACCACATGCTCCAGTCAAGCTGCCAGGTGATATAGAAAAAGACCACCGGCACGAAAAACCAGCGCAATGCTTTATTTTTCCCCACGCTTGTGATCGCCTCCAGCAGATCAGAAACAGAAAAACGTGAGGATGCCTTCCCCGCTTCTACCGGAGCTTTGCCCTCCTCCTGCTGTTCCACCGGAATTTTTTTGATTGCAGCGGCCTGCAGCAAAACACAGACAGCACACAGATAAAAGAAGCTTCGGAGTACCAGAAGCTTTCCATCGGCCGTGTGGCATCTTCCCATCAGAATCCCGCAGATCACCGGTGCAAGAATGCCAATCACAAACATGAACTGATTCCGAAAGGCATAGACATCGTTTCGCTGCCGCAGTGAAACCGCAGCACCAAACATTGCCTGCCACTGCGCATTGTAAATAGCAAGCGCCCCCGCAGTAAATGCCAGTGATACAAAAAACAGCTCCATACATCTCTCGCCGAGTGCCGGTACACTTCCAAGAAATGCATAGCCGGCACACATCACAAGAAGCGTAAGCATCGGTATCGTCTTTGTCGACTTCAGACGATCCGCCAGAATTCCAAGCGGCAGCAGTGCTGCACACGCTACAATGTTCGGCACCATCTGGATAATGCCGATCTGACTGTCGGTTGCACCCATGTTTGTCGCATACAGATTCAGACCGAAACCGTTAATCGATGTGATATATTGCAGAAATACACCCTCGACGGCAAACAGCAGCATGATCTGCGCAGATGGCGGCATCTTTTTTGCCCGGTAAAACAGACTCTTTTTCATTGCTTCATCCCCCATGCCTTCTTTTGTCATCTTCACGTTCCTGCCCCCTGCCGGATACGTAAAGATTCTGCTTTCATAATGGCAATTTCATGTTCAAATGTCAACAGAAATACCCGGATCCAATGTGAGAATTTTAACGGCATTTTCTGTCAATATTCACAAAAGAAAAAA
>CABUPZ010000125.1 GCA_902493585.1 uncultured Fusicatenibacter sp.
CTTCCGCCTTTCCCTCTACCTCTTTTGCGTTTTCAGCCATCAGAGTCACTGCTTCCTGTACAGCCAGATCTTTCTTCATCTGATCTTTCTGATAGTCATCTACCAGCTCTTTGAACTTGTCAAGTTCCATCTTGTACATTTCAGCCATCTTGGTCAGTTCCTCATCCAGCTTCTCATCGGAGATCTGGATGTTCTCAACCTCTGCAACTTTTTCAAGAACCAGTCTGCTCTGGATTCTCTTCATTGCCTGCGGTCTCATCTGCTCCTGCATGGTCTCTCTGGTAGAGCCTGTAAACTGCATGTACTGCTCCATGGTCAGGCCCTGAGACTGGATTCTTCTTGCGAAGTCATCGATCATCTGGTTGATCTGAGTTTTTACCATCGCCTCCGGAATGTCCATCTGCGCATTCTCGATGGCTTTGTCTACCACTGCGTTCTCTTTTGCAGTCTTTGCGGCGTCAGCTTTTCTCTTCTCGATGTTGTCTTTGATCTCTTTTTTGTACTCTTCCAGAGTATCGAACTCGGAAACGTCTTTTGCGAAATCATCATCCAGCTCCGGCAGTTCTTTTGCTTCGATCTTGTGGATCACACATTTGAATACCGCCTCTTTGCCTTTCAGCTCTTCTGCCTGATAATCTTCCGGGAAAGTTACGTTTACATCCACCGGCTGCTCCAGCGCAACGCCTACCAGCTGCTCTTCAAATCCAGGGATGAAGGTGTTGGATCCCAGAGTCAGCGGATAATCTTTTCCTGCTCCGCCTTCGAAAGCAACGCCGTCAACAAATCCTTCAAAATCGATGGTTACTTTGTCGCCTTCCTGCGCTGCGCGGTCTTCCACATGGATGTTTCTTGCGTTCTTCTCCTGCTCTTTCTTCAGTTCTGCCTCGATCTCCTCGTCAGTAACTTCCAGATCTGCCTTCGGAACTTCCAGTCCCTTGTACTCGCCCAGGGTTACTTCCGGTTTTACAGCAACTTCCGCTGTAAAGATGAACGGTTTTCCTTTTTCGATCTGTACAACATCGATTTCCGGCTGGGAAACGATATCCAGTCCGCTTTCGTCTGCCGCTTTCGCATACTCCTGCGGGATCAGGCTGTTTACTGCATCTTCATAGAATACGGCCGGGCCGTACATTTTTTCTACCATTGCTCTCGGCACTTTGCCTTTACGGAAGCCCGGGATGCTGATGTTCTTTTTCTGTTTCTGGTATGCCGCATTTAAAGCTTTCTCCAGATCTTCGGCTGTAACTTCAATCGTAAGTTTTGCCATGTTCTTTTCCAGATTTTCAACCTGTACACTCATGATAAATATTTCCTCCTTGTTTATCTGAAAAGCAGCCGGTATCGAAAGCCAGCACACTTCTCCACTCTACAGTCATTACTGGAGTATATCATATTCCCGAAAAAAACGCCAGTGTTTTTTTCTTTTTACCAACTTTCAGACACGCGCAGAGCGTTACCGGGCAATAATTTTCTCCGCCATCTCCTCTGCCGCCTCTTTTCCCTGCAGCTGGGTCAGCAGCTCCAGCGAGAAATCCACGGCTGCTCCCATTCCCCGTCCGGTGGTGATATTCCCATCTGTAACTGCCGGAACCTGAAGAACGGATGCGCCTTTTAACTGATCCTCAAAGCCCGGGAAGCAGACCGCCTGCCTGCCTTTCAACACACCCAGTTCCCCGAGCACGCTGGGTGCCGCACAGATCGCAGCCAGCCGTTTCCCCTCCCTGTGATAGGACAGAATCAGTTCTTTGAGCTTTTCATTTTTTCCAAGGTTGAGCGTGCCCGGCATTCCGCCCGGCAGTACCAGCACGCTGCCGTCGGTAAACGTTCCGCTTTCGATCACGGTATCCGCCTGGATCGTGATCTTATGAGAACCGGTCACTTCTTTTCTTCCCATGACAGAAACGGTAACCACTTCCTCGCCTGCCCGGCGCAGAATATCCACCGGAGTCAGCGCTTCGATCTCTTCACATCCGTCTGCCAGAAATACATATATTTTTGCCATGTTCCTACCTCCTGATTGTTTCTTCTTTTTCTTCGCCTATTGTATCACATTTAACAGAAAAAGAGCAATTCCATAGAAAAATTCACAAAAAATCCATTACTGTACAGCCCTCCTCCGTTTCTCCCATATCCTGCAGGTGGACGGCTGAAATTGTTTGTGCTAAAATTCAATCAAACCCAGAAACTGTTTATCACGCTTCACGACGATGAACTGCAGCAGGCGGTCTGTTCCATGCAGATGATCGAAACCGCAGCTGCGCAGGAACCGAGGAAAGCAAAAGAAAGGAATGGTTATTTTATGGAAATTGAAAGAAAATATCTGATCCGGACATTGCCCGGCTCATTGGAATCCTATCCCTCCCACTGCATCGAGCAGGGATATCTCTGTACTTCGCCTGTCGTACGCATCCGACGTCAGGACGAGGAATACTGGCTGACCTATAAATCCAAAGGCCTGATGGTACGTGAAGAATACAATCTTCCGCTGACCAGAGAAGCTTACGAACACCTGAAACCAAAGGCCGACGGAATCCTGATTTCCAAAACCAGGTATCTGATCCCGCTGGACAGCGGTCTCACCGCAGAACTGGATGTATTCCATGACGACTATGAGGGGCTGCTTCTGGCAGAAGTGGAATTTCCCACTGAGGAAGCCGCAAACGTATTCTGCCCACCCAGCTGGTTCGGGGAAGATGTCACTTTTTCTTCTGCTTACCATAACAGTACACTGAGTCAGGGAAGCCGGCCGGCAGAGGTCTGACACATGCCGCCAAAGAAAAAAGGGAAACCGCACCGCGCGGTTCCCTTTTTTCTCTTAACACCATTTTTTCCCATCTTCTTAAGACAGGGCATACCAATTCCTGTATGCGACCGTAATGCAGACTCCGAATGGGCCGATTCTGAGCTGCGCCTGCCCTCTGATCGTTTTCTGCCTGATTTCCTTTCACTCACTGACCATCCGACGTTTGTAAAACGGCGCCTTCAAAGGCTCCGAGTGTAGTGTAAGAAAATAAAAGGTTTTTTTTGATAACGTCGTAATGATGGCTCATTTGCTTCCGTACATCCGCGCATTCTACGTTCAGACGTCTGACGGGATTTTTCATTTCATCCAAACAACTTTATTATGCACCATTTTCCGGCATTCTGCAACCATTTCTTTTCTTTTATTCTTCCCCAGGCACCATATTTTTCAGGTGCTCCGTCTGGTTGCGTATATCCATCGCTTCGCCTTCTGTCAGTTTTTCCGGCTTTTTGCCCCGGATCATCCGCTGAAGAGCGGACATCTGCGCCTTCAGTTCTTTTTTCTCCTCTTTCGTGATCTGCTTTTTATTTTCCGACAGATAACGTTCACATCGGATCAGCTGGCTCTGTGCCGCGCCCAGAGTATCCATACGCTCCATCCGGTCGGAATCCTGTGCCTCATTCATCTGGGCTTCATAGATCGCACGCTGGATTTCCGCCTCCGACAGATTCGAGTTGGCGCTGATGATGATGCTCTGCTGTTTGCCGGTGTCCAGATCTCTGGCAGATACATTGACGATTCCATTGGCATCGATATCAAAGGTAACCTCGATCTGCGGAACCCCTGCCGGCGCACGCTTGATTCCGGTCAGACGGAAATTGCCGAGGAGCGTATTATCTCTTGCAAACTGACGCTCGCCCTGAAGCACTTTGATCTCCACCGACGTCTGGAAATTTCCTGCGGTGGAGAACACCTGGCTGTGGCGCGTCGGAATCGTTGTATTCCGGTCAATGATCTTGGTGGCCACACCGCCCACCGTCTCAATGGACAGAGACAACGGGGTAACATCCATCAGGATCAGCTCCGCCGCTGTTCCGGTTGTGATCTCTCCACCCAATTTTCCGCCCTGGATCGCCGCTCCGATCGCAACACACTCATCCGGATTCATATTTCTGGACGGTTCCTTGCCGGTAATCTGACGTACCTTATCCTGCACAGCGGGAATCCTCGTGGACCCGCCGACCAGGAGCACCATGCCGAGCTCTGAAGCGGAAACGCCGGCGTCGCTCAACGCCCTTCGCACCGGCTCTTCGGTGCGGTCTACCAGATCTCTGGTCAGTTCATTGAACATGGCTCTTGTGATCTCCATCTCCAGATGTTTCGGCTCATTGCGGACCGTTGTGATAAACGGCAGGTTGATGGTAGTGATCATCTGGGCAGAAAGCGTTTTCTTTGCCTCCTCCGCCGCGTCCCGGACTCTCTGGAGCGCCACCGGATCTTTCGCCAGATTGACCTTTTCCTGCTTTTTGTAAGTGTCCACGATGTAATCCGTCAGACGCTGGTCGAAATCATCCCCGCCCAGGTGGTTGTCTCCCGCCGTCGCCAGAACTTCGATCAGGTTGTCGCCGATCTCGATCAGGGAAACGTCAAACGTTCCGCCGCCCAGGTCATACACCATGATTTTCTGCGCCTGACCATGATCCAGTCCGTAAGCAAGCGCCGCGGAGGTCGGCTCATTGATAATACGCATCACCTCCAGCCCGGCGATCCTGCCCGCGTCCTTCGTGGCCTGGCGCTGGGCATCGTTGAAATACGCCGGAACAGTGATGACCGCCTGGCTGACACTCTCTCCAAGATAACTCTCCGCATCTTTTTTCAGTTTCATCAAAATAAAAGCGGAAATTTCCTGCGGGGAATACTCCTTTCTGTCGATCCTTACCCGATAATTGGTTCCCATCTCACGTTTGATGGATGAGATCGTGCGGTCCACATTGGTCGCCGCCTGGCGTTTCGCCACCGCGCCTACCAGACGTTCATTATTTTTTGAAAACGCCACGACGGATGGCGTCGTCCTTGTTCCTTCTGCATTTGTGATCACGACCGGCTCTCCGCCCTCCATGACAGCCACACAGCTGTTGGTCGTTCCAAGATCAATACCGATTACTTTACCCACTGGTTCTTTCCTCCATGTTTTTCTATCTCTTCATTGCCGTTCACCCGTACAGCCCCTGACAGACACGCTCCAGGTTCGCGGCAGAATCTTTCGAATTGCTACAACTATACCTCTTTCTGCCCTTTTCGGTCAAGCAAAGTCACAGCATTTTCACAATCTTTATAGCTTTTTTAGAAATGGTTTTGGGGATAAAACGGACGAAAACGACCAGGGGCAGATAGTATGGGTTATTTTGCTGAAAAACACTTGCGAAAATGGCAAAGCAACAGTATACTGGAATAAGCAAAACGGGAATCTCCCGTGGAAATTTTACATAAGCGGAGGAACCATTATGAAAAAACTGGTAGTAACCGACAAATCTGCCTGCAAGGCATGTCTTCAGTGTGAGGTTGCCTGCTCCACAGCTTTCTACAAAGTCTTTGATCCGGAAAAATCCTGTATCCGTATCGTGGAGAAAAACGGCGCCGTCAAAACAAATGTATGTATTCAGTGCGGCAAATGCGCCCGTGTCTGTCCGGAAGGCGCAATTTCTCAGAATGCCAAAGGCACTTACGTGATCAACAAAAAACTTTGTGTCGGATGCGGCAAATGTGTAGAAGCCTGTCCCATGGGCGTTATGGTA
>CABUPZ010000126.1 GCA_902493585.1 uncultured Fusicatenibacter sp.
ATATCATGTTCCGGGAACACAATACTTCGTGTATTCAAAGTATGAGGCGCCAGCGGCGTCATCAGCAGCATGGAAGCCTCCGGAGACACCACCGGCCCGCCTGCCGACAGACTGTATCCGGTGGAGCCGGTGGGCGTAGCCACAATAATCCCGTCCGCCCGGTAGGAATTGAGAAATGCTCCGTTGACATAGTTGTTGAACTGTACCACGCGAAGCCTTCCCTCTCTGCCGATCACAATATCGTTCAGCGCGATGTCCTCCGCAATCTTGCTGCCTTTGCGGTAAATGCTGCCGGTGAGCATCATCCTCCGCTGCAGCTCATATTCTCCAGCCAGAAGATGATCCAGCGCCGGGACGATCGAATTGCTGTCAATATCCGCCAGGTATCCCAGGGTTCCCAGGTTGATGCCCAGCAAAGGGATCTGCCGGTCCACCATATCTCTTGCCGCCTGCAGCAGCGTTCCGTCCCCGCCCAGTACAATCGCACAGTCGATGTCCTCCGGGATCAGCGACGGATCCGTATAGTGAAATCCTTCGCCCCGTTCCCTTGATTCTCCGGGCAGAAAGCACTGTTTTCCATGACTTTTCAGATACTCCGCCACCTGCCGGGTCACGACTAAATTTCTGTCCTTGGTCTGATTGGCGATCAGATAAAAACGTTCCATCCTTTTCTCCATCACTTCCGTTACTTGTCCAAAGTTTCATGGGCCTTGCGGACCACTTCTTCCGGAGATACCTGCATCTCTTCCTCCACGGTTCCCTCCGGCAGTTTTACAAGATGCACCAGGTACTCAATATTTCCTTCCGGTCCCTTGATCGGTGAAAATTCCAGATGGCGTACCCCAAAGGAAATGCTCTTTGCGTAACTAATTACCGTCTGAATGACTTCCAGATGAACCGCCGGATCCCGGACAACTCCTTTTTTTCCGACCTTTTCTCTTCCAGCCTCAAACTGCGGTTTGATCAGCGCCGTCATTTCCGCGCCCTCTTCCATCAGATTCCGCACCGGCAGAAGCACCTTGGTCAGTGAAATAAAAGATACGTCGATGGAAACAAACTGTACCGGCTCCTGGATATCCTCCGGCGTCACGTAACGGATGTTGGTGCGTTCCATGCAGACCACCCGTTCATCGTTCCGCAGTTTCCAGTCCAGCTGTCCGTGGCCCACATCCACCGCATAGACCTTGACAGCCCCGTTCTGCAGCATACAGTCGGTAAAACCGCCGGTGGAAGCGCCCACATCCATACAGATCTTTCCCGTGAGATCCAGTCCGAAATGAGTCATCGCCTTTTCCAGCTTCAGCCCGCCCCGGCTCACGTAAGGCAGCGGCCTGCCTTTCTGGGTAATGGTAACGGTATCGGGAAACATGGAACCTGCCTTGTCTTCCCTCTCCCCGTCCACCAGGATCTCACCGGCCATGATCATCGCCTTCGCCTTCTCCCTGGACGCAGCCATCCCTCTTTGTACCAGCAATACATCCAAACGTTCTTTCATTCTTTCTGCTCCAATTCTTTGTATACTTTCAGGATCTTTCCGGCAACACTGTCCGCGTCGATCCCTGTCTCTTTCATCTGAGAGGACACATTTCCCTGATGGACAAACCGGTTGGGCAGCGCAATGATCTGCACCCGCGTCGAAAGCCCTTCTTCCATCACGAAAGATGCCACCTGTTCTCCAAAGCCGCCGTTGCGGACATTTTCCTCCATCGTCACCAGCAGTTCGTGGCTGCCGGACAGCTCACGCATCAGTGCCATATCGAACGGTTTGACAAACCGCATATTCACCAGCGTTACCTGGTATCCCTGCTCCTGCAGCAGTTCTCTCACCCGAACAGCCGTCTTCACCATATTTCCCACTGCAAGCAGCGCAATCTTCTCTCCCTGTTCCAGAACCTCCGCCTTTCCGTAACGGATGGGCGCACGGTGTTCCTGCAGGCCGGTATAAGCCTCCCCACGGGGATAACGCAGGGCGATCGGCCCGTTGAAATGCACCGCAAATTTCATCATATCGGAAAGTTCCCACAGGTTCTTCGGCGCCATCACGGTCATATTCGGCATCGAATTGAGGTAGGAAAGATCGAAGACTCCGTGATGGGTCTCTCCGTCGGATCCGACCAGTCCCGCCCGGTCGATAGCAAACACCACATGCAGTTCCTGCATACAGACATCGTGCATTATCTGGTCATAGGCTCTCTGCAGGAAAGACGAATAAATCGCCACCACCGGGATCATACCGCCCAGCGCCAGCCCTGCCGCAAAGGTCACCGCATGTTCTTCAGCGATTCCCACGTCAAAGCAGCGGTCCGGGAACATATTGGAAAACCGTTTCAGCCCGACGCCAGTCGGCATCGCCGCCGTCACCGCTACCACGTCCGGTTCCCGGTCTCCCATCTTCCGCATGACCGTGGAAAAAATATCGGTATACGTAGGATTGCTCCGTGAAATCGGAAGCCCTGTCTCAATTTCAAAAGGCCCGGCGCCATGAAATCTGGACGGATGGCGCAGCGCCGGTTCATACCCCTGGCCTTTTTTGGTCAGCACATGAACCAGGATCGGTCCCTCAAACCTCTTTGCCTCCTGGAAAACCCGCACCATCTGATGAATATCGTGTCCGTCCACCGGCCCCAGATAGGTGATCCCCATGTTCTCGAAAAGCATGCCCGGGATCACGATCTGCTTGATGCTGCTCTTGGTCTTCCGGACCGCGTCCACCATCCCCGGACCGATCTTAGGGATCTTTTCCAGCGCCCGAGTCACGCCCATTTTCAGTTCCGTATAAGATGCCGCCGTCCGGATTCCGCTCAGGTAAGTGGAAATCCCGCCGACATTTTTTGAGATGGACATTTCATTGTCGTTCAGGACAATGATAAAATTGGTCTTCAGCTCCGCCGCATTGTTCAGCGCCTCATAGGCCATTCCTCCCGTCAGGGCGCCGTCCCCGATGACAGAGATCACCGAGTAATCCTGCTTCTTCAGCTCCCGCGCCTTTACATATCCGACGCCTGCGGAAATCGAAGTGGAGCTGTGCCCCGTATCGAAAACATCACAGCTGCTCTCTGACCGCTTGGGAAAACCGCTCAGTCCGCCTTCCTGCCGCAGACTCTCAAAGGCATCCTTCCGACCGGTGAGGATCTTATGCGTGTAAGACTGATGCCCCACGTCCCAGATGATCTTGTCTTTCGGCAGGTCAAAAACACGGTGCAGTGCAATGGTAAGTTCCACTACGCCGAGATTGGAAGCCAGATGACCTCCTAATTTACTCATCGTCTCCACAAGAAATTCACGGATCTCTGCGGCAACTTCCGGCAGCTGCTCTTCCGGTATTTTTTTGATATCATTGGGTTGCTGTATCTTTTCTAACATAAAATCATTTTCCTTCGAAATGCTTTCCCGGATCACTGCCGCCTGGCGGCATACAATCCTTATTTTTTTCTGGACGCCAGCCAGATCAGAAGATGTTCCAGAAACTCATGCTCTCCCGGAAACTGTGCCAGCAGCCGGCGTGCCTCACGGGTATACGCCTCTACTTCCCTGGCTGCGCCTTCCACCCCAAACAGGGTCACATACGTCGTCTTTTCATTTTTCTCATCACTGCCTGCAGGCTTGCCCAATTGTTCCGTGGTGCCGGTCGCATCCAGAATGTCGTCTTGGATCTGGAACGCCAGTCCAATGCTCTTTGCTGTCTGTTCTACCTCTGCAAGCTGTTCCTCTTTGGCACCTGCCAGAACGGCGCCCACCATCATGGCTGCCTCGATCAGTGCAGATGTTTTATTTTCATAGATATAATTCAGCATGTTCTGATCGATCTTCGTCTGACGGTGTTTTTCATTCATCACATCCACACTCTGGCCTCCCAGCATTCCATAAGCTCCCGTCTTATGCGCCAGGATCCTCAGCGCGGCAACTACCCGCTCCGGATGTTCCGGAACATCAAACGCCTTCAGCGCAGTCTCATAGGCATAGTTCAAAAGCGCGTCCCCGCTCAGGACTCCCATTGCCTCACCGTAAACCGCGTGATTCGTCTTTTTTCCCCGCCGGAACTCATCATTGTCGATCGCCGGCAGATCGTCATGGATCAGCGAATGGGTGTGGATCATCTCGATCGCCGCCATAAACGGTTCCACCACCACCGAGTCCCCGCCGAACACCCGGTAGGTCTCCTGCATCAGCAGCGGCCGCAGACGCTTTCCGCCGGAGCGCATACTGTAGTTCATCGCCTCCAGAAGAAGCGATGCAAATCCTTCTTCCTTCGGCAGGAAACGCATCACTACCGCATCCGCCTGCTCCGTTTTTCTCTTCCGTTCTTCCTCAAATTCCAAACTCTGTAATCGTTCCATCCTGATTTATCTGGAGCATTTTTTTCTCCACAGTGTCGATCTTCGAACTGCAGTCTTTCAGAAGCTCCATCCCTTCCTTATAGACCCGGAAAGAATCTTCCAGGCTGATTTCACTGTTCTCAAGCTGCGCGATCTTTTCATCCAGAAGCGCAAAGGTCTCTTCCAGCGTGCGCTCCTTCTCATTGGCAGCCATTGTTTCCATTCTTTCTTCCATCTTGGTTTCCATTCTCCCTGTCTCCCGGATCTTCTGTCCTTTCTGTTCCGTTTCCGGCGGCGGCATACTGTCTCTGCCTTTTTGCTTTCACTTCCGCCTCGATCGTTCCGTCGGTCACCTGAATCTTCAGGAGTTCTCCCTCCTGCACCTGGGCGATACGGGTCACCGGGCGCTGTTCCTGGTTTTCCACATAGGAAAATCCCTGATTCAGTTTATCCAACGGAGAGAGTCCCTGCATCTGCCGGATATACAGTTCCAGCCGGTGCCGCTTGTTCTGCAGGACTGCCTCCATATTTTCCTGAAGCCTGCGCTCTGCGTCAGCCAGCCGATCTTTCTGCTTCTCCAGACGCTGCACCGGGTTCAGATAGTTCCACCGCGCCTGATAGCTCTGCAGCCTGGTTCTCGCCTGCTGAACCTGAGTCTGAAGAGAATAATTCATTCTCCTCCGGCACTGGTCCATGCGCTCCAGGATCCCACGGATATCGGTCACAGCCAGTTCCGCAGCAGCGGAAGGCGTCGGAGCCCGCAGATCCGCCACATAATCGGCGATCGTTGTATCCGTCTCGTGTCCCACCGCTGAGATCACCGGTGTCTCACAGTTGAAAATCGCCCGCGCCACCGGCTCTTCATTGAACGCCCACAGATCCTCAATGGAACCGCCGCCTCTTCCGACGATCAGCACATCCAGATGCAGACGGTCCAGCGTCTCAATTCCCCGGACAATACTCTCGACGGCTCCTTCCCCCTGCACCAACGCCGGATAAAGTACAATCTGGACATAGGGGTTTCTCCGGTAAGCGACATTCCGGATGTCCTGGATCACCGCTCCGGTAGGCGCAGTGACGACCCCCAGCCGTTTCACATAAAAAGGGATCGGCTGCTTATATTCCGGAGCAAACATTCCCATTTCCTCCAGCTCTTTTTTCAGAGCCAGAAAACGCTCGTAGAGAAGTCCTGCTCCT
>CABUPZ010000127.1 GCA_902493585.1 uncultured Fusicatenibacter sp.
TCTGCCTCCCGGTAAATCTCCGGCGTTACCTTCATCTGCCGGAACAGCTCTGTCTCACAGGTATCCTCGGACAGCGTCCCGTAGATTCCACGGGTCCAGAGAAGATGCAGCAGAAGCGTACAGACCACAAGCACCGCAGGGAAAACAGCCGCCGGTTCCCGTTTGCGCATCATTCCATCCCTCCATCCATTCAATATATGAATGTGAACAGAAAAATATTTTTTCATTGCCCGCTCTTTTCCGGCTGCCGGATTTCTCTGCGCTGCGATTGTTTCAGTTATCGGATCTTTTCCAGGATTTTCAGCAGATACCGATAGGTACGCTCCGTGGAAGAGATGGAAAGTCTTTCTTCTGTGGTGTGTATATCTTTCATATCCGGGCCGAAGGAAATGCTGTCCAGTCCCGGAATCTTCTCGTAAAACAGTCCGCATTCCAGACCTGCATGAATCGCCTCCACTTTCGGCGTTTTTCCAAACAGCTCCTCATAGGCAGAAACCGCCAGCTTCTGCAGCGGCGTATCCGCCCGGTATTCCCATGCCGGGTAAGCGCCCTCCGCGTGATACTCACCGCCCAGAAACTCCGTCAGATACTCCAGACGCTCGCCCAACGCATCCTTCGCGCTGCCCACGGAACTGCGGACGCTGGAAACCGCGGTCAGACAATCCGGTTCCAGTTTCAGAATCCCCAGGTTCAGAGAGGTTTCCACCAGTCCCGGAATCTGTGCGCTCATCTTCTGTATGCCGTTGGGAAGATTCATCAGGAAAAACAGGACTTTCTGCATGCTCGCCGGATTCAATGCAGGAGCCGCGCCGCTTCCCAGTTTCTCAACGTTGATCGTGATCCTATCATCCGAACCACGATACTCTCCGCGAAGCTGTCCCTGCAGTTCCTGCAGATATTCCTGCATCACGGATTCCTCCGCTCCGTCGATCACGATCTCCGCCGCGCAGTTTCTTGTGATCGCATTGTCCTTGCTTCCACCTTCCAGCTCTGCCAGGGCATAATCCATGCGCAGATTCAGTCCGTGAAGCAGACGTCCCATCAAAAGATTGGCATTGCTTCTGTTTTTGTCGATCTCCGCGCCGGAATGGCCGCCCACCAGCCCGGTAATTTCCACCCGGTACTGAACACCAGCCATCTCATCTCTTCTCACCGGAAGCTTCATGACAGAAGTCATCCCGCCCGCGCAGGACACCGTCAGGATTCCCTCTTCTTCCGAATCCAGATTCAGCAGCATTTTTCCTTTCAGAGAAGAGGTATCCAGCGCAGCCGCGCCAAGAAGACCAATCTCCTCATCCGTCGTCACAACCGCCTCCAGCGCCGGATGCGCCAGTGTGTCATCCTCCAGGATCGCCATCATATAGGCAACGGCAATTCCATCATCGCCACCAAGCGTCGTATCTTCTGCATAGATTTCATCACCGTCAACGCCAAGTTTCAGAGGATCTTTGCTGAAATCATGTGCACTGCCGGGCTTTTTCTCACAAACCATATCGCAGTGTCCCTGAAGGATCACCGTCGGCGCATTCTCATAACCAGCGGACGCTGCCTTTCGGATGATAATATTGTTGGAAGCATCCTGCTCCCATGCAAGTCCATGTTCCGCGGCAAATGCCGCCAGATAATCACTGATCTCCTTTGTGTTTCCGGAACCGTGAGGAATCTTGGTCAGCTCCTCAAAATAATAAAACACCCGTTCCGGCTGTAATCCAGTCAATACTCCCATTACAATAACCTCCAGTCTTTCCTGTTGTTCCATTGACATTTAAAAAAACTCATCGACATATATATAAAACAAGTATCATCAAGGGCCGGTTCTCATGAAAAAAACAGGAATATATCTTATGATTCCCGCACTTCTTCTTTATATGCTGCTGTTTCCGAAGAAAGTTCTGGCGGACTCCCTTGCCGGCCTGAACCTGTGGTTCCACACGGTACTTCCTTCTCTTCTTCCATTTATGATCCTGTCCAACGTATTGATCGGCGCCAACGTTGTTTCTCAGCTGATGCGTCCGTTTTCCGGATTTTTCCGCCATGTGCTCGGTCTCTCGCCGGAAGGCGGATATGCATGGCTCCTCGGCCTCTTCTGCGGATTTCCCATGGGCGCACGCCTTACCGGCGACATGTACCGCCAGCACAGGATTTCCAGAGAAGAAGCCGACTATCTGCTGACCTTCGCCAATCAGTCCAGCCCGATGTTCCTCTCCACCTACGTTGTCCTTCACGGACTGGGCAACAGTACACTGACGCTTCCGGTTTTTGTGATCTTTTACGCCTCAGCATTTCTGACCAGTCTGGTCTTCCGTATTCGGAGCCGACGGTTTGGCCTGCCTCCTTCGAAGCCAAAAAAAGAGGTGCCGGAACAGACTTCTTACGGAAACCTGCTTGACACCTCAATCATGAATGGCTTTGAAATCATCACGCGCCTGGGCGGATACATCATCCTTTTTTCCATCCTCGCCGGAATCGTACTGCAGCTTCCGGCTCCCCTGCGCACCGCAGCGCCCTTCCTGTCCGGACTGACAGAAATCACAACGGGAATCCATACGATCTCCGGCGCCACGCTGCCTCTGCAGGTGAAATTTACTGCGATCGTCTGCTGTACCGCATTCGGCGGACTTTCAACCGTAGCTCAGACCAGCTGCATGCTCAATGGCACCGGCCTGTCGATCTTTACCTATCTGAAAGGCAAACTTGTAAATGCAGCAATCGCCGGGCTGTTATGCCTCGTCGTCTTCGCCGTTTTCATATGAAAGCTCTTCGTAGCCTGCTTCCTCCTGTGTGGCCGGCTGCTCCTGTACGGATGCTTCCGGAGCCGGCTGGCTCTGAGGATTCAGCTCGCTTCTGTTTCTGTTGACTACATCGTAGCACGCCTGCAGAGAGCTTACAAAGCTGTTGTATTTCGCGCCTGCATCATTCAGGGCATCCGCCATGATCGTGCTCAGCGTAGCCAGCATCTCATCGGTATAGGAAATCGCGCTCACACGGATGCTGTTTGCATCGTTGGTCGCGGAATCCAGGATTCCCTGCGCCTGTGTGTTGGCGTTGTTTACTGTCTCATTCGCCTGAGCGTAAGCAGCCTGCATCACTTCGCTCTGCTCTACCATCTCCTGCGCTCTCGCTCTTGCTTCCTCAATGATCGCGTCTGCTTTCTTCTGTGCATCAGCCAGAATTGCGTCTTTATTGCTGATGATCTTCTGATAACGTTTGATCTCATCCGGAGTTTTCAGTCGGAGTTCACGGAGCAGTTCTTCCAGCTCCTCTTTATTTACAACAATTTTTGTTGTGGACAGCGGCTGATACTTACAGCTGTCTACATACTCCTCGATCTCTTCAATAATCTGTTCAATTCTACTGCTCATTTTTGTTTCTCCTTATCTTTTTCTCCACAGCCGAGTCTGCTCCTGTCAGCCGTCCACCGTATGTTCTGCGTCTGCAAAACCGTGGACCGCAGCCAGTTTCACGCGAATCTCTTCTGCCACAAAGTCCGGAACAAAATTATGGATGTCGCCGCCGAACGCAGCAACCTCCTTCACTGTCGTCGAACTGAGATAAGCATACTCCAGCGAGGTGATCAGAAAAACAGTATCGACCTCGGGAGCAAGGATCCGGTTCGTCTGTGCCATCTGCAACTCGTATTCAAAATCAGTGATCGCGCGAAGCCCCCGCACAATGGCGCTGGCGTTGCAGGATTTTGCAAAATCCACAGCCAGTCCCTGAAACGATCTCACTTCCACGCCCGGGATGTCTTCTGTCGCTTTCCTAAGTATATTAACACGTTCTTCCACAGAAAACAACGGAGATTTTGCAGAATTATGCAAAACTCCCACAATTACTTTGTCGAAAAGTTCTGATGCCCGCTGAATGACATCCAGATGGCCAAACGTCATCGGGTCAAAAGTTCCCGGATAGACAGCTATTCTCATTCTCTTTCTCCCTCCAGACGGCGCAAAAACAAATGCCCGTTTGTTTTGTATTTTTTTTCTTTTATGATCCGGTAACCCATTTCCTCCAGGTAGGAAAAATCTGTTTCCAGAGACGCCTCCACGACGATCAGTGTCTCGGCGCTCACATAAGAAGCGGTGCGGAGCCGTGCCAGCACTTTCTTTTCCCATTCGTGATTGTAAGGCGGATCCATAAAAATGCAGTCAAACACCGGCTCGCCTTCCAGACGGTCCAGCGCCTGCATCACTTCCGCAGCCAGTACCCGCGCCTGACTCTCCAGTTTTGTAAATTTCAGATTTTCGCGAATACAGCTCAGCGCCTGCCGGTTCTGCTCCACGAAACAGCAAAAGGAGGCTCCCCGGCTCAGAGCCTCAATACCGATCCCTCCGCTGCCGGAAAACAGATCCAGAAATCTGCAGTCCGCCAGATAAGGATGGAGGATATTAAACAAGGTTTCTTTCGTTCTGTCGGTAGTCGGCCGTGTATTCATCCCCGGAACCGTCTTTAACGGAAGGCTCCGGCATTTTCCAGCTATTACTCTCATCTGCCTGTTCTTCCTGTGTTTCTTTCTTTTTGATCAATAATCCGCTCTCAGCTGTTCACGCCAATCCAGATCACCTCTGGAAAGTCCGAGGATCAGCGTCTCTGCCGTCGCAATATTGGTCGCCACCGGAATATTGTACTGATCACAGGTACGGATGATCTTCCACACATCCGGCTCTCTCGCATCGATCATCACCGGATTGTAAAAAAAGATGACAAGATCCATGTCTCCGCGTTCGATCATCTCTGTAAACTGTTTGTCACCGCCCATGGAACCGGGCAGAAACTTATGGACGTGAAGGTTCGTTACCTCCTCGATCCGACGTCCCGTCGTACCGGTTGCATAGACCTCATGTTTCATCAAAATCCCCTTATAAGCAATACAAAAGTCTTCGATCAGACTCTTCTTGCTGTTGTGTGCAATAATGCCAAGATTCATTTTTTTAACGTCCCTTCTCCTATATTCTGGTATTAATTATAACAAACAACGAAAATTTGCGCAATTCTTTCTTCTGTTTTTATAAAAAAGTTATAACTCTATCATCGTTTATGGCGGAAAAAACTCCCAGTGTATTTTCTTTTTCCCGGCATATACTATCAGCGTAACGAAACAGAACAAAACCTTTCCGTTTTCGTTACACCAATACCACAGAACAAAAAATCAAACAACAAAGGAGGACATGAACAATGGCAAATCGTTCATCTAATACCGCAGCAGTTCCAGAGGCAAAAAGCGCACTGGACAGATTCAAATTTGAAGTTGCAAACGAACTGGGTGTGCCGCTGAGCGACGGCTACAATGGAAACCTGACTTCCAAACAGAACGGATCTGTAGGTGGTTATATGGTAAAGAAAATGATCGAACAGCAGGAAAAACAGATGTCCGGTACTTCCGGCACAAGCCAGTACTAATCCGGAAATCTGC
>CABUPZ010000128.1 GCA_902493585.1 uncultured Fusicatenibacter sp.
TCATGCCGTTCCTTTACGAAGGCCGTCAGCACAAACGTTCCAAACGCGAATCCCTGGACTGTGCTTTGGCTCTGGAAGAACTGATGAATATGGGGGTTTCCAACATCATCACTTTCGATGCCCATGATCCGCGTGTCATGAACGCGATCCCTCTGGGCGGGTTTGATAATTTCATGCCTACCTACCAGTTCCTGAAAGCACTGATCAGTTCCGTGCCGGATCTGAAGCTGGACAACGACCACCTGATGATCATCAGCCCGGATGAGGGAGCAATGTCCCGTGCGGTATACTTCTCCAATATCCTCGGTGTCGATATGGGTATGTTCTACAAACGCCGTGACTACTCTACCATCGTAAACGGCAAAAACCCGATCGTCGCTCACGAATTCCTGGGAGATTCCATTCACGGAAAAGACGCGATCATCATCGACGATATGATCTCCTCCGGAGAGAGTATGCTGGATGTGGCAAAACAGATGAAAGAGCGCGGCGCAAATCGTGTGTTTGTCTGCACCACGTTCGGACTGTTCACAGACGGACTGGAAAAATTCGACGAGTATTATCAGAAGGGATATATCAACAAGGTAATCACAACAGACCTGACCTATCGTACCCCGGAACTGCTGTCCAAACCATGGTATGAAGCGGCTGAGATGGGCAAGTATATGGCAAGCATCATTGATACTCTGAATCATGACGTTTCGGTAGAAAAGGTACGTTCCACTACCGAGAAGATCACCAAGCTGCTGGCAAAACACAGATAAGCAGACCGCAGATAAAAAAAGATAAGAAGAATCCTAAAACAGGGCAGGAGGTCCGCCCCTTATCGGGGAATGGGACATCCTGCCCTGTTTTCTGTTTTCTTCTGACTTGTATTTTCCTGTTTTCTCTGTCTTTCTCCCGAAAAGCAATCTTAGGTATCTATTCTTCGATCCAGAGAAACGCTGCAAGATTCCCCCGTTTTCCGCCCGTGGCTCTGTGGGAAAACAAAGCATTCGGGTTGCAGCAGGTACAGAGATTGGGCTTCTGGATCTGAGATTTTGGAACTCCCGCTCCCATAAGGATCTGATGATTGGCTTCCCAAAGATTCAGCTGGTATCTGCCGTTTGGTTTCCGGTAAAACAGACGGCTGTGAACCTCTTCCGGAAAAGCCTGCGCGAACTGTTCGATCACATCTTCGCTGACTTCGTAGCAGTCCTGGCAGATGGAGGGTCCGATCGCCGCCAGCAGGTCTGACGGTCTGGTTCCAAAGGCTTTCTGCATTTCCCGGATCGTTGCCGCAGCCATTTTATGTACCGTTCCTCTCCATCCGGAATGTGACAGGCCGATGGCACGATGGACCGGATCTACAAAATAGAGTGGGACGCAGTCAGCGTAAAATGTCGCAAGCACAACGCCTGGGGTATCCGTGATCAGGCCGTCGATCTCATGAAAGCTGCGCGGGCGGGTGATGCCGCTGCCACAGTCTTCTTTCCCCACGCGCCGGACGTTAATGGTGTGGGTCTGGTCGGAAGTTACGATCGTTTCAAAATCAAATCCCGCCGCTGCCGCGAAACGCCGGAAATTTTCCGTAACGTGTTCCGGATCGTCGCCTCTGGAGTAGCTTAAATTCATCGAACTCCAAATCCCTTCACTCACTCCGCCTTCCCGTGTGGAAAATGCGTTTCTGATGCCCGTGCATTGCTCCAGAAGCGGATAACTCAGCCAGGTGACTCCGTTTTTCTGCCTGACCTGCGGCTTTGGAGCGTTCTCATCTTTCCATCGTAGATTCATTTGTCTTTTCCTCCTTATTTACCATCCGCAGTAAGAAAATGCGTCACGATACAGGGTAATTTCCCCGGGTGTCACTGCAATCACATCGAACCGGCAGGGAACATCTTCCAGGATCCGGTGCTTGACCCTGTAATAGTCTGCGGTTCTGGAGATCCGGCGCTGCTTCTTCCAGTCCACCGCTTCCTCCGGGCGCTGGACTGTACTCTCCGCGCGGTACTTTACCTCCGCAAAAACCAGAGTTTCCCCATCGCGGGCAATCAGGTCAATTTCCCCGTATCTGCTGTAAAAATTTCTTTCCAGGATCTGATATCCCTGCTGTTCCAGATATTCTGCCGCGGCATGTTCCCAGGCGGCTCCTGTTTTCCTTCGATTCAAGCGATCTTTCCTTTCCTGCCATCAGAAGAAATGTGTCAGAAAACTTCTCCTGTGGATCGGTGACGGTCCATATTTTTTCAGCGCCTCGATATGCTGTGCTGAACCGTATCCCTTGTTTGACGCAAATCCATATTCCGGAATATGCGCATCGTACTCTTCCATCAGACGGTCTCTTGTCACCTTGGCGACAATGCTTGCGGCGGCAATGGAAATGCTTTTCGCATCACCTTTGATGATGGGAACCTGAGGAATATTCACTCCCGGAATCTTCACCGCGTCGTTGAGCAGGACATCCGGCTGTATCGGCAATTTGGAGATAGCTTCCCTCATCGCCTCATAAGTCGCCTGCAGGATGTTGATCTCGTCGATCCTCGCCGGAGACGCATAGCCGATGCCTACCGCTACCGCCTCTTTCATGATCACATCATACAGCTCTTCTCTCTTTTTCGCCGTCAGCTTTTTGGAATCGTTCAGATAGAGGATCTTGCAGTCTTTCGGCAGGATCACTGCACCTGCCACGACCGGTCCCGCCAGAGGGCCTCGTCCCACTTCATCGATTCCACACACGTATCCCCGGGATTCGTACTGCCTTTCGTATCCCTTCATCTGCTCGGTGCGCTCTTTTTCCTTTTCCAGCGCTTCTTCCTTTTTCCGGTACTTCAGGATCAGATTCCGGACGCCTGTTCTGGTATCCGCCTGATATTCCTGGTACAAAGAAGGCAGCTTCTCTGCCGACGCTGCCTCAAATTCTTCTCTGATCTGTGAAATGGATTTCTGCTTTTCTTTCATTCCTGCTGCTCCTTTGGATACTCCAGGGTAATCCTTCCCAGCTTTCCGTTGCGGAATTCCTCCATCAGGATACTGGAAGCTTTTCCATAATCCAGAGTATTGCCCTTCTGAATGCATTTCCGGTTTTCCGCGATCTGCTCCAGGATACGAAGAGGTTCTTCCTCTTCCTGCACCTGATACCGTTCCTGCAGGATTCCCGGATATTCGCTGACCAGATAACGGATCACCTCCAGCGCCAGTTCTTCGATGTTCAGGATCTCATCGTTGATGGAACCGATCATCGCCAGCCGAAGACCTACGTTCTGATCTTCAAATTTCGGCCACAGGATTCCCGGCGTATCCAGCAGTTCCAGGCTCTTGTTCAGCCGGATCCACTGTTTTCCTTTGGTGACACCCGGTTTGTTGCCGGTCTTGGTGCATGCTTTTCCTGCGTAGGCATTGATAAACGTCGATTTTCCAACATTTGGAATTCCGACTACCATCGCACGGACCGGACGGTTCAGGATTCCGCGTTTTCTGTCTCTTTCGATCTTTTCCCGGCAGGCTTCCTGTACTACCGCCTGAATACCTTTCAGACCGGCGCCGGACCGGGAATTGATCTTCACCACATAATAACCCAGTTCCTTAAAATACTCCATCCATTTCTGATTATAACGTTCATCCGCCAGATCCGCTTTGTTAAGCAGTATCAGTCTGGCTTTGTTTTTTCCCAATTCGTCGATGTCCGGATTCCGGCTGGAAACAGGCACTCTCGCATCTACCAGCTCGATGATCAGGTCAATCAGCTTCAGATCTTCCTGCATCTGCCGTTTGGCCTTCGTCATATGACCGGGATACCATTGATAATTCATTCTTTCCTTCCTTTCCTGTATACGGCATTGCCGCTGCAGTCTGCCAACACGCCCGGGGCTTACCGCCGGATCAATGCAAAATCACGGATCGGCTCTGTGCGAAGCCAGATCTTTCCCACAATACATTTCTCATCTACCATACCGATGGTCGTATACCGGCTGTCCTCGCTGCTGTTTCGATTATCTCCAAGAACAAAATATTCATCCTTGCCCAAAGTCAGCGGTTTTTCTGCGACACCCGGATTGTCGATCGCAGGCATGTCCTCTTCCGAATACGCTTCCCCGTTGATCGTCACCTGTCCTTCATGGATCATGATCGTCTCTCCCGGCAGTCCAATGATCCGCTTGATATGAATGCTGGAATCACTGTCCTCGTTCAGGCGAAACGCTATGATATCTCCCCGCTGCGGTGAAGAAAAACGGTACGCCGCGGTATTGATTATCACCTTGTCTCCCGCCTTCAGGGTCGGATCCATGGAACCTTCCTGTACTACCGCACTTTTGCACATATAAATAGAAAACAATGCGGCCAGCAGAAGAACGACGATGATCTGTACCGCCCACACCAGAGCAGAACGGACTCTGCTCTTATATAAGTACTTTTTCACATATCGGGTTTTGATTCCCATTGGATAAATTCCTCTTACACTCTCAGAATGTCACAAGACCGGAGAAACCCCAGCGGTCCCTCCGGCCTTCCGTCAACGTCATTATTTTACAAGCTCTTTTACCTTTGCAGCTTTTCCTACGCGCTGTCTCAGGTAATTCAGTTTCGCACGTCTTACTTTACCGCGTCTGATCACTTCAACTTTTTCTACATTCGGGGAATGCAGCGGCCAGGTTTTCTCTACGCCTACTCCGTTGGAAGTTTTACGAACGGTGAAAGTCTCTCTGTTTCCGCCGCCCTGTTTCTTCAGAACTACGCCTTCGAATACCTGGATTCTTTCACGGTTTCCCTCTTTGATCTTTCCGTATACTTTTACGGTGTCACCTACGCGGAACTCCGGTGCCTGTGCTTTTAACTGCTCGTCTTCGATTTTCTTGATAATGTCGTTCATCGTTTTCTCTCCTTTTACTTTGGATGTTCATAATGCCTTTCGCAACAGCGGACCATCTTCTTTTTCTCACAACATCAAATATTATACTATATCCCTCCGTAAGAATCAAGGTTTTTTTACGAAAACCACCGGAGCGGAACCGGCGCAGCGCAGCGGCGGGACGCGGGCGGACAATGGGCCGGTTCCGCTCCGGTAGTTTTCTGGTTGTGGCGGCGGTGGGGTGGAGGGCGGTTGGTTGTGGAGAAACTTTCGATGTACTAGAGCGTGTTTGAAAATTCATTCCTGCAATCTGCACGCCCCACTTTGCGG
>CABUPZ010000129.1 GCA_902493585.1 uncultured Fusicatenibacter sp.
TTCTACAGAGGGTGTCTTTCTTTTGTGCAATATTTTGGATTTGCTCATTTATAGTTTCTGATTTTTCTTTTTGTATATTTTCCGAAGAAACACTGCTTTTTTTCCGTCTGCTTTCTTAAGATTTTTTGTATCTGTGCAAAGCCATGCGAAACGGAAGCAAAACCGCAAGCAGGAAAAAGATGGCAAATTCCGGAAATATCATTGAGAAAAAAGTTCAAAAATGGTAAAATAGGAAAAACAACATCTTTAAGCGGAGGATAAAACAAAATGAAAAAACTGAAAGTAAAAAAAGGCAGCACCTGTATGGCTTGTCTTGCCTGTGTGGGAGCATGTTCTGAGGCATTTTATAAGGTATTTGATCCGGACAAGGCATGTCTGCAGATCGTAGAGAAAAAGGCTGTTCGCCCGATCGCCTGTCCGCAGTGCGGTAAATGTGCCGAGGCCTGTCCGGAAGGCGCCATTACCCAGAACCCGAAGGGCGTTTACATGATCAACAAGAAAAAATGTACGGGATGCGGAGCCTGTGCGAAGGCCTGTCCATTTGGCCTGATCGTAAAAACCGAGGGCAATCCGGCTTCCAAATGTATTGCCTGCGGTATCTGCGCGAAAGCCTGTCCGATGGATGTACTGGAAGTTGTGGACGAATAATGATCCGAACTCTTAGATATCGCCAGGATCTCGTGTAAGCACAGATCCTGACTCATTGCTCACATAAACATAAAAATGCACTGTGGAACGTCGTCGGACAATTCCACAGTGCATTTTTCTGTTAAACGAAAAACAATTGATTCCCTCTCGCCGCCTGGCAGAATGATCGATGCCCGTTTCCGCAGACAGCATTCCGACAAAAAGGGACAAAATTTACAATTTTACTCCCGCGCCAGCAGAACCATCGATTTTGCCGGAAGCATCATGCTTTCTTTCATCTCTGCTCCATCCTCTGCGCAGCGTTTTCCATCGCAGAGCAGTTTCCAGTTTCCTTCCGGAAGTTTCTGCAAAGCTTCTTTTTCCCATGGATTGTAGAAGACGCAGACTGCGCGGCCATCCGGGTATTCCAGTTCGTAACCTGCGATCTGGTTTTCACGGAAAAATGTCTTTTTACAGTCCGGCTCGCACGTTCCGTATGCCTGAAATTTTCGGCGCAGAGCGAGAAGACCACGGTAATAGTCCACCAGCTCTTCCTGCTCTAAGGCGCGTGTCCAGTCAATTTTGTTGAGCTGCCACGACGATTTGAAGCTGTTTCCTTCGCCATGCTTCGTGCGCGCAAATTCCTCACCCGCCTGGAAAAACGGCATTCCCTTGCAGGTCATCACAATGCCCGCCGCCAGACGGTTCATCGAAAGCGTCCGCTCATCCATCTTGTCAAAATCCGGCTCCGCATCCTCCTTCCGCTTCGGATCGGACAGTTTTAATTTATCCCACAGTGTATAATTATCATGTGCCGACACATACGGAATCAGCTGGCTCGCATTGCGCGGCTCATAGGCTCCTTTTCCGTCCAGCCAGCCGTCTGTCGCGGAAAGTATTCCTGCTGAAAGACGCTCTTTTCCATTGACATAGCCTCCCTCTGCGGCAATGAAAACACTTCCCTTGATGGAATCTCTCGTATCGTCACAGAACATGGAAATGCCATCCATCAGCTTTCCGATATTCTGTTTATCCGAAGGGAAATATCCTTCCTGCATTGCGCTTGCCGCTGCTTTCCACGGTTCACCGTAAACCAGAATCTCCTCGCCGCGCGGCATCCGGTTCAGAGCTGTGCGGATCGCATTCATGGTCTCCGTGTCATGCAGTGCCATCAGATCGAAGCGGAAACCGTCGATATGATATTCCTTCGCCCAGTAACAAACCGAGTGAACCATAAAGCGGCGGAACATCTCCCTTTCACTTGCCGTCTCGTTTCCACAGTCGGAGCCATTGGAAATCGTGCCATCCTCCCATTCACGGTAATAATAATAAGGAACTGTTTTCTGAAGCGGCGAATCGAGATTGTACGTATGATTGTATACCACATCCATAATCACGCCGATGCCGGCTTTATGCAGTGCCTGAACCATTTCCTTCATTTCCCGGATACGTACCTCCCCGTGGAAAGGATCGGTTGCATAGGATCCCTCCGGCACATTGTACTGCACCGGGTCGTAGCCCCAGTTGAACGCTTCCGCATCGTCTTCCGGCACACTTCCGAAATCGAAAACAGGAAGCAGATGCACATGAGAAATGCCAAGCGACTTCAGATAATCGAGCCCTGTCGCATGAATTCCGTCTCCACTCAGCGTTGTGCCTTCTTCCGTAAATGCCAGAAACTTTCCACGGTGCTTATCCGAAACACCGGAATTCGGATCGCTTGAAAAATCCTTCACATGAAGCTCATACACACAGCGGTCCTCCGGCCGGATTTCCGGTCTTTTATCCTGCTCCCAGCCCACCGGGTCCGTCTCTGCAAGATTTACTACCATACTCCGCTCCGAATCAATACCGGAAGCCACGCCGTACGGATCGACCGTATCAAAAACGCCATCTGAGTGCAGAATGTGATACGTATAATACGTTCCATACCAGGCTCCCTGCAATGCACAACTCCAGACACCCTTTTCGCCGCGCGTCATCGCAAGCGAAGCTATTTTTCGGTCCCCGTGCTCCCGGCTGCTGCCGCGGGAAAACAGCTCCAGCGAAACCTCCATTGCTGTCGGCGCCCAGAGCTTCCACTCTGTCACAAACTGCTCATCCTTTTTCGGCATCTGCCAGTTTCCATCACATTCCCTGCTCTTCTTCACCGAGACACCGAGGTCATCCCCTTCATACGTAAAGTTTTCCACAAATTCTTCCGATTCAAAAAAGCTTTTCCACTCCGCCGGCGTTCTTTTCACCACCGCATTCATCTTCTTTCCCTCCATTTCTTTGTAAACCCGCAGAATCTCTCCGACACTCCACGCCTGCGCATAGCAGCCCTTCGACATCACCGGCGCCGCACCATCATAAATCTCCGCCAGATGAAACAGGCATCCTTCCTGCATCCAGCTCGCAAGACGGTCCAGTCCGCGGCGCACTTCCTGTTTTCCCTCCTTCGGGAAATAGTTCAGCACCGCACGGAAATACGCCCCAAGCGGAAATCCCCAGACTGTCCCCTGATGATATGCCCTGTCACGCTCCGGCTGGCTTCCGCCGATCCATGGATGAAATGCCGGATCCTCCATCTCCAATGACCGCAGTCCTGCTGTCGTATACAGCTTTTCTTTAACCGCCTGTAAGATCCGCTGCCCCTGCTTCTGACTCATCATCTGAAACGGAAGCGCCAGCACAAAGACCTGATTGCATCGAAACTGCTTCTCTTCATACGTGCCGTTCAGCACATCCTTCAGATATCCTTCCTCTTCCATCCAGAACTTTTCGAGGAAACTCTTCTTCACCTGCTCCGCAAGCTTCCCATACGCCGATCCATCCTTTCCGACAAACGGCGCCAGCTCTTCCAGAATCCTCAGACCATTATACCAGTACGCATTAATCTCCACCGGCTTCCCGTGACGCGGGGTCGGCAGCTCCTTGTCAATCCGCACATCCATCCACGTCACCTGTTCCAGACCGCCCCCGGCCATAATCAGCCCGTCACTGTCCATTTTAATATGGAAATCCGTTCCCTTCTGATACCAGAACACAATATCCTCCATCACCGGAAACGCCTCGCGCACAAACTCCAGATCTCCTGTTTCAAGGTAATACTCATACACCACATCCAGAAACAAAAGGGCCGCATCCACCGTATTATACATCGGAAGCGCATCTCCCTCCGGAAACAGGTTAGGCATCAGTCCTTCTTTTGTATACGCCATAAAGGTTCGAAGAATGCTCTTGCACTCTTCATATTCCCCAATTGCCAGCGTGCACCCCGGCAGCGAAATCATCGTATCCCGCCCCCAGTCCGCAAAATAAGGAAAACCAGCCATAATACTCTTCCCACCTGTCGATGCACGTTCCGTAATATACTGACTCGCACTCACCGCCAGCCGCTTTCCCACCGGATCAGAAATCCCGGACTTTTCCGCAATCGCCTCCTGCCGCTTCTCTTCCCCTTCTATCCACAGCGCAATCCTTTCCTCATCCCACTTATCCACATCATCCGCGAGACTATACACAACAAAAAAGACCTGCTCCCTGCCGTCTCCCGTCATCTCAAACCGAATCCGATGATTCACGACAGCACTTCCGATACCATCTCTTCCATCCCGTGCATCCTGCTCAAAAAACAAATCCCTCCAGATCCTCTCCTTCTCCATCTGAAGCTCCCCATTCGTTCCATAAGAAAGAATCACACCATTACTCGCAATGCACTTCCGGTCCACCGCAAAATTCTGCCCCTCCTGCAGCTGCTCTCCCTTCGCCGCAAACCGCATCACCGGCCGAACCGAAAAACTTCCCTTCTTCCCACTTCTCACCCGATACCGAACAAGAACCGGATTTTCCCCCTGAACCATCCCAATCGTCTTCTCAATTTCAATCCCCTTCACCCGGTAAAACCATACCGGCAGACTCCCCATCTCAAATCCTTCCAGAAACCGAAACCCCTCCGTATTCTGCGTCCGATTCACAAACTCCTGTGAAAACAGCTCCGTCTCCTCACCATCCACCTCCAACGTCTCCCAGACATTCGAAATCAGATGCTCCCGCACCGTAGGCGCCTTCAGCGCCCCCATCAACAGCGCCTGATCATTCCTCGCCGCATTCCCCATCACCGCCAGCGAACAATAACCTCCCAGTCCGTTTGTCAGCAAAAAACACTTCTTTTCTCCACTCCGGAAATCCATCCACTCCGAAGCATTCAGTCGAATCCTATCCATACCGCAAAACCTCCAAATTTTACACAATATGTTCCCGGAACTTTTCTGTTCTCATAAAATCAAGCACAAAAAACTCCGGAAATATTTTTTTTCATTCTATCTCCAAACTTCGCACCAGTCAACAAACTCACGCCGATTCGCCCTCCGGGCGAATCCAGCCCCTCTCCCCGTCCTCCAACACACTCTCCCCTTCCACACACAACAATCTCACGCCGATCTGCCCTCCGGGCAGATCCAGCCCCT
>CABUPZ010000130.1 GCA_902493585.1 uncultured Fusicatenibacter sp.
CAACGAGCCAAAGTCCGTGCTTGCACGAGACCTTAGCGACTGCAGCGATAACTTGAGAAACTCGCGGAGCGTGTTTCTCATAGTTTGAAATGTAAAACGTCCCCGATATTGGTTGTTGCAAAGATACCAGCAAATGGGAGGAAAACAAAAATGAAAAAGAAACTTGTAGTCGCTTTAATTTCAGCAGCTATGGTAACATCTATGCTCGGCGCATGCGGCAGCAGCAACGCATCCAGCAGCAGCGCAAGCAGCACAGCAACAAGCAGCGTAAGTGCATCTTCCGCATCTGAGGAAGACACCACAGCAGCAAGCAGCAGCGTAAGCGCATCTTCTGCATCTGAAGAGGTATCCGCAGATGCAGACCAGGAGGCAGCAGATAAAGTGGCAGCTTTGATTGACGCAATTTATGTACAGGAAAGAAATGATAACACCGACGAGCAGTGCAAAGAAGCAAAAGAGGCATGGGATGCCCTGACAGACGCGCAGAAGGAACTTGTAGAAGGAGAGAACGCAGATCCGGATTACTTCGGAAGAGACACAGGTGATGCTTCCAAGGATGATCCGTTAAACGGAGACGAGATCGGCGAGAATGAGCTTCTGGTTGTAAGCTTTGGTACTTCCTTCAACGACAGCCGTGCTGAGGATATCGGAGGCGTTGAGAAAGCTCTGCAGGCTGCATATCCGGACTGGTCCGTAAGACGTGCCTTCACTGCACAGATCATCATCAACCATGTACAGGCCCGCGATGACGAGAAGATCGACAACGTAGATCAGGCACTGGAAAGAGCTGTAAGCAATGGCGTGAAAAAACTGATTATTCAGCCGACTCATCTGATGCACGGCGCAGAGTACGACGAGCTGAAAGAAGCAGTAGATAGCTATAAAGATAAATTTGAGTCCGTAACCATCGCAGAGCCGCTGCTTGGCGAGGTTGGAAGTGACGCTACCGTAATCAACGAGGACAAACAGGCCGTTGCAGAAGCAATCACGGCACAGGCAGTAAAATCTGCAAATTATGACAGTCTGGATGCAGCAGCAGAGGACGGCACTGCTTTCGTATTTATGGGACATGGTACTTCCCACACTGCAAATGTAACCTACAGCCAGATGCAGACACAGATGGATACTCTTGGATACAAAAACGTATTCATCGGAACCGTTGAGGGCAAGCCGGAAGAGACCGCTTGCGAGAACGTGATCGAGGCAGTAAAAGCAGCCGGATACAAGAAAGTAATTCTTCGTCCGCTGATGGTTGTTGCAGGTGACCACGCAAACAACGATATGGCAGGCGAGGATGAGGATTCCTGGAAGAGCCAGTTTGAGGCATCCGGTGCATTCGACGAGATCGACACTCAGATCGAAGGTCTTGGAAGAATTGATGCTGTTGAGCAGCTGTATGTACAGCATACCAAGGCAGCTATGGACGGCAACGGCGTTCAGGACGATGCTGAATAATTAGGGGTTGTATTCCGAACGTAAAATAGAGTAAAATAAGATCCGGCAGTACGGCTGAAGAGACTCAGTGTGCTGTCGGATTTTAAGTTGAGCGGATGAAAAAGATCCGCTTCAAGGTGATACAAGGAGGAAATTTATTATGAGAAAAAAATTGGCAGTTCTTTTTCTTGGAGCAGCACTGACTGTATCCATGCTCGGCGCATGTGGCGGAAAGGATGCAGCGTCATCTTCTGCATCTGCAGTATCTGCGTCTTCTGCGGCAGACGCATCTTCCGCTTCTGTACAGGATGCATCTAAGGCAGAGAGCAGTACATCCACATCAGATGTTTCAGCAGAAAGCGCATCGGCAGCGGAGACTGCAGGAGAAAGCAGCGCATCAGAGCTGGAAGACGGTACGTATACGGCAGACTTCAATACAGACAGCAATATGTTCCATGTCAATGAAGCAAAAGAAGGAAAGGGTGTCCTGACGGTAAAAGACGGAAAAATGACCATCCACGTCAGCCTGGTATCCCAAAACATTGTCAATGTCTTTGTGGGAACAAAAGAAGAAGCACAGGCAGACGGCGCAGAGCTGATCGAGCCGACCACAGATGAGGTAACGTATTCCGACGGCACTACAGATGAAGTGTACGGCTTTGATATCCCGGTAGAAAAACTGGACGAGGATTTCAATGTTGCGATCATTGGTAAAAAAGGAACCTGGTATGATCATGTAGTCAGCGTATCCAATCCGGTACCGCAGGAGTAATCCCGGAAGAAAACAAAAGATATCCACAGAAGGCGAACCATTTTGCACCGTCTGTCCACAGAAATTGTGGAAAGAGAGGGGAAAAGCGGTTCGCCTTTGTGGATATCTTTTCTTATTTTTCCGGAAACAGTTTGCGGAACAGAAAACGGATGAAGGGTCCGCAGTACATGAGCTGCCAGAAGAAGGCAACCGGGAAGTTTAAAAACGTGGTCTGGAGCCAGACAGCAACGAATTCCTTTCCGGCATTTTTAAACAGCAGCGTTGCAATAAAACTCATAATCGGACACATAATAGCAATAATCATAATGGAAATTGCCAGCGTGATTACGATCGGACGATCCTGCGGTGTTACCATGCAAAAAGCTAATTTGTGAGCCAGATGATCCACGAGGAAAAACTCGAGGATAAAAGCGGCCGGCCACATGATTATCATCTCGTGAAACGCCATCAGAAAGACCTGATTTGTCATTCCGCCGATGTTCATGGAAATGTTGTAGCAGATCATGGCATAGACCATCAGAAAGGACATCATGAGGGTAAATACAACGTTTTGAAATTTTGTTTTTGGCATCGATTGTTCTCCTTTTCTTTGCAATTTTGAAAAATGGGCGCAAAAAAGACACATGTGTTGTTCGTTAACCAAGCAATGCACTTGTGCCGTTTCCAATCTGATACCAATCTTTTCTGCAGTTTTTAATTTTGAACCGTCGATTATTATAACGTCTCCGGCGGCGTTTGGCAAGAGGAAATTGAGAAATTTTTTAAAAAGACAGATAAACAAGAAAATTCGATGCGTGCTGGAAGTACGGTTTGGCGAATGGTGCGGGGAACGGCACCGGCGGGAAAAAGAATGGATTGCGAAACGGGAGCGGGATTGCTACAATAGAACATAGTGAAAACAAAGAGAAAACGCAAAAGGAAATCAATATTATGTCAGAGATCAGAAAAATCGAAAACTTTGCGGCGCCGGAGCTCGACGTGTATGCGCGTCTTTCAGAACCGCAGTTATTGCACTATTATGAACCGCAGCCAGGCCTTTTTCTTGCGGAGAGTCCGCGTGTCATCGAGCGTGCGCTGGATGCCGGATATGAACCGGTTTCGTTCCTTGCCGGAAGCGCAGAGCTTGCCGCAAACGAAGCACTCTTTGCGCACTGCCCGGACGCGCCGGTCTATACAGCAGAGACGAAGGTGCTGGAACAGCTCACAGGCTTTGCCCTCACGCGCGGCATGCTCTGCGCGATGCACCGCCGCACGCTTCCGGCTATGGAGGAAATCTGCCGGAATGCCCGCCGCGTGGCGATTCTGGAAAATGTCGTGAACCCGACGAATGTCGGTGCGATTTTCCGTTCCGCCGCCGCGCTTGGCATCGATGCCGTGCTCCTCACATCAGGCTGCAGCAACCCGCTGTACCGCCGCGCCATCCGCGTGAGCATGGGAAATGTCTTCCAGGTCCCGTGGACCGTGCTGCCAGGCGGCAGTTACTGGCCGGAGCAGGGAATTGCTGCACTGCAGGAACTTGGATTTTATACCGTTGCGATGGCATTAAAAGAAGACTCCGTTCCGATGGATGATCCGTCGTTAAAAACGCATGAAAAGCTCGCCATTCTGCTCGGAACCGAGGGTGACGGACTGGCAAGTGATACGATCGCTGAAACAGATGCAACCGTGCTGATTCCGATGACACACGGTGTGGATTCACTGAACGTCGCTGCGGCGAGCGCTGTCGCATTCTGGGAGCTGGCGGGAAGAAGATAAAGATGTTCCGTCGGTACCGGAGATTACGGAATAAAAATAGGATCAGAGATAGATTTTCGGGATGCATATTTTGATGCATCCCTTTTTGAATTTACGAATTTTGAAATTCCTTCCGATACATCTGCGGCGTACATCCCACTTTGTTTCGGAACTGCCGGTTGAAGTTGGAAAGGTTGCGGAAACCATTGTCGTACGCGATTTCGGACACACTCCGCGTCGTACTGCGCAGCGCCTCGCAGGCGGTTTTGATCCGAAGCTGTGTCAGATATTCAACGGCCCCGAGTCCGAAGGTCTGCTTAAAACAGCTCATAAAATAGCTTTTGCTCAAATGCGACAGCCTGGCAAGTTCCTCTATGGTAATCGGGTCGGCGAAGTGCTCCTGGATATAGGCGAGCACAGGCCGCAGGTTTTCAGCAGCCGCAGGTATGGCGGGACGATCGGTGCAGAGTTCCGGCGATGCGGCGAGCAGATAGAAGAAGCGGAGCAGCTCACTTTTCAGCAGAAGATCGGAGACAGCAGAGTTTTCACGGATGCAGCGGAAAATCTGATGGACGGATGCAGAAAGTGCAGCATAACCGGAATGTTCGGGTGAAATCGGTGCCTGGATGCGGCGCCGGGCAGAGAAAAACGGCTGCAGAATTTCCGTGTAGCTGCGGTCGTCATACCCGCCGATCAGCATATTCTGGTGGAAAACAATCGTATCATAAAACATCGACTCCTGCTCGGCGGGCAGAATGGCATGTACGAGGTTCGGCTGAATCAGAAAAATATCACCGGCATGCGCCGTAAGCAGACGGTCCTCATACTGAAAATACCCCGTTCCGCGTTTGATATAATTCAGCTCCATCTCCCCGTGCCAGTGCAGCGGTACGCCGGGAAAATAGTCGGGCATCCGGCAGTCATAATAACTGTAGGGAACCTGCATGGAGCCGTGCTGGCGTTTTTCTTTCGCAGCAGAAAGCATCATAAAATCCTCCTCCCAAAAGCATGTCCGTAAAATGCAGGAAATGGCAGAGCGTGGCATGGATAAAATCAGTTAATGTTCACTCAGCAGTGAAACACTTGCTGTTTCGCTGCGTAAGAAAGTGATTCAGG
>CABUPZ010000131.1 GCA_902493585.1 uncultured Fusicatenibacter sp.
CCCTGTCCATACCAAGCTCGACCGGCAGCAGCTCCAGATGTGTGCATTTTCCCTGACAGATTTCGAAATACGGCAGCACGCTCCGATAGACCTCAGGAATTTCATAGAGAGAATGCGAGGACTGCTCCTGCCGCCTGGCAATTCCGATGGATGCTACTGTATGAATATTCAGACCATATTTTTCCATGTAGTCTGCAGGCAGAAGGCGTACATACTGATTTTCAAAAATAAAATTTCCGAGGCAGTAGAAAATCGGACAGTCATGATACAGTTCGATTCCCTTCAGCTGATGCGTTCCGCCCCCGATCACCGCACTGGCTCCCGCATCGATACAGGCGTGTGCAAATTCCTCCAGAAAATAATCCGCTTCCTCGTCATTGTCCTTACGGATTTCATGTGAATGTACCATAACCAGGACTGCCTCACATGTCATCTTCGCTTCCCGGATTGCATCGACGGTGCGTTTCACATCGATCGGATTCGGGCTGGAGCTTCTTCCCTCTGTTCCGTCCTTGCTGATTTCAAACATTTTCCCGCCAAATTCCATGACACCCTCGGGAAGCGGAGCTATAAATCCCTCCTGCCGGTGCAGATCCCGCAGTCCGTTGATTCCGGTCACCTCTGCAATCTTTGCAAGATCCTGCGCATGTTTCTCCGTAATGGTATATTTTTCCGAAAAGCGCAGCGGATTTAAGCCCGGCCGGCCCGGCTGCCGTTCCGTCTGGCTTCCCGCTCTGGCTGCATTTTCAAAGGTAGAACAGATATCAATCACCGCAATCTGTCCCGCTGTTGTGTCCAGAATGGCAGGACGCGATGCTTCGTAAAGATTTTTGCCTGCTCCGGCATATGCCACATCCTTTTTTTTCAGTTCGCTGATCGTAGATGCAAGTCCTTCGTAGGAATAATCCATCGTATGATTATTCGAAATCCCAAGAAAATTAAAACCGTAACGCAGGGTATCTTCCAGACACTTCGCATCTGCCGTCAGCCATGTTCCGCCGGAGTACGCCGATGCGTAACAGCTGCCGTCCGATATCGTTGTTTCCAGATTTGCCATCCGAACCTCTCCCTGCATCAGAAATTCGCGAATCGGCAAAACATCCTGATATCCCGGCAGAAGCCGTTTCATAATCAGAATATCACCTGCCGCCGATACTCTTATTGTTCTGTTCATTCTTTTTTGCCTCCCGAACGATTCCTGCTCTCTGCTTTTGGAATCGCATCTTTATCCATTCTTATTTTTTCGTAACGGTTCAAAAGTCCCATCCCGGTTTTTCTTTCCTTTTACATGGTTCCAAATCGTTACCTTTTCTCTCTGTATCTGCTGCTTCTTTCTACCAGATCCGCAAAAAGGCGGTTCATCTCCGGCGCTGAGTGGATCAGCCCTTCCGGATGCCACTGTACGGCCACAATCTGTCCGTTGCGGCTTTCTATCGCCTCGATGGTTCCATCCGGCGCCGTTGCTGAAACCACGATGTCCTCTCCCGGCGTACGCACTGCTTGATGATGCATAGAGTTTACCGCATGGGTTCCCGCCCCGAGGATTTCTGCCAGATGGGTTCCCTCTTTAATTTCCACATGGTGATGCAGATATGACCGCTCCAGGGACTGCAGATGCAAAATTGTGGTTTCCTTCTGTGTATAAATATCCTGGTACAGATCACCGCCGCACAGGACATTTAAAAACTGAATTCCTTTGCAGATGCCAAGCATAGGCATTCCCATCTCTTTTGCTGCCCGTCCAAGTGCAAACCAGGCCTCGTCGATCTCCGGACGGATCGTCTGGATCTGCGGTTTTGGCTCTTCTCCATAATACCACGGATTTAAGTCCTCTCCGCCGGGAACCAGAATGCCGTCGCACACGGCAAGTATGCCTTCCGGATCCGCTTTCATGGCAACTGCCGGAATTGCCATCGGAATTCCGCCGTTGTTCAGAACTGATTCGATATAATCGCTGTTGACATACATTCTCTCCGCACTTGAAAAAAGTCCCGGCTGTGTTTTATACGTATTTCCCAAGATTCCAATGATCGGTTTTCTCACTTGTAAACTCTCCTTTTTTACCAGATATGCCGAAAACGGCTTCACCTTTCCTGTGAACCCGCTTCCGGCATGCTTTTTCTTTCGTTATCGAATATTTTACAGTACATCCTGATGGCAGATATGACGGATCTTTTCCTCATCTAAAGCACGAATGACATTGGCTGCCATTGCGCTTGCTGCCTCCAGGTCTTCTTTTGCGCAGAAATTGTAATGGCTGTGCGCATAGCGGGATGGAACACCAAGCACCAGACACGGAACTGCTTTTCCTGTCACGCTGATTTTTGCTGCGTTTGTGCTTCCGCCTCTTCTTACGCTCTCCTGGTATTTGATTCCGCATTTTGCTGCCACTTCCTCAGCCAGTGAAATAAACTGCGTATTGGAAATATAGCTGTTGTCCAGAATACGGATCTGAACACCCTTTTTCATGCATCCCTGTGCCTGTCCTGCGCTGATGAAAAAGTCATCGGAAGGAGATCCTTCAAATACAATGGCAAGGTCCGGTTTTACAATCTGACTTGTTACCACTGCACCGCGGGTTCCGACCTCCTCCTGTGCTGCAAAGGCGCCGACAACATTAACCGCAAGAGAAGCCTGCTCCTTTTCCAGCTGTTTCATCGTATCTACGATGCACGCGCAGCCGGCACGGTTGTCAAATGCTTTTCCGAAGCAGATTTCATGCTCTGCATCGTATTCAAAGGTCACATCCGGCATCATCGGATCACCGATATGGATTCCGAAAACATTTTCAACCTCCTCGCGGCTGGTTGCTCCGACATCCACATACATTTTTTCAATTTCCAGAGTCTGGCTGTTGCGTTCTGCTGTTGTCATGAAATGAACCGGTTTCGCGCAGCTAATACCATGTACCATTTTTCCGGATCTGGTGCGGATCCATACCGCATGTGCCGGAAGGCTGGTCAGATGAAAGCCGCCAAGCATGATAATGCCAAGGCATCCGTTGTCCTGGATATTCTGTACCATGAAACCGCATGCGTCCAGATGGGCATCCAGCTGGATGACCGGACGGGAATCCTGCTTAGTTCCCGGCATCCGCACATACAGGTTATTCATTGCATCATTTTCCACATCAAATTCTTTGCAGTAATCTGCAATGGTGCGGATGACATCCTCCTCAAATCCACTTGGTCCAAATGCATCGGAAAGCTTGCCAAACATTTCTATATCCATTGTTTTATCCTCTTTTCTTTGGTTTTCTATCAGATTTATATTCTTAATATACAACAAAGCAGTGTGCTGTGACAATATCCATCCAGCGATCTGTCTCCAGCTTATTTGTGAAGGTATCTACCTTCTGCATTCCCGGATAAAACGACATCGTGTACGCTTTTTTCCAGTCTTTATAGGTTACCTCATATGTAAAGTGCTCCGGAAGAGCCACCTGACACTCTTTTTTCTGTCCGGCAACTGCCTTTTTTACCCCTTCCCGGATTTCGGATATCACTTTTCCTTTCGCCTTGCACCACGTTGCCGCACCGACACCATGCTTCGTTTCCACTGTCGTAATGCCCGGAATCAGTTCTTTGGCCTGACGGCAGATCTCTTCATCTCCGGAAAGAAACAGCACCGGTACGTGATGTGATGCTGCCGTGTAGCTGTTCAGCATGCACTCACTCATCACTTTTCCATTCAGGTGGATATACAGGCTGTTTCCTGTCGATGTGTGGCTGATCGAAAAATTCGGATCTCCTGCCGGTGCATGGTAGCCAAGATACAGTACGCCGTCATAGCTGTCGTCGATGCCATACATCATATTGTACGGATGACCGCTCTTTCCCCGGATCAGGGTGACATACTCCGGCATTTTCAGCGGATCAATGTTGGATGCATCTCCGTGACCGTCCTTTACGACAATCTCATCCGCACCCGCTTCATGTGCTGCTTCGCATGCCGCAACGACCTCTTCGGTCATCTCCTCTGCAAATCTCTGGTATACGCTTTCCTTCTTATGTGTTTCATCGGTCAGTGCCACTCCGGCACAGCCCTCGATATCTGCACTGATAAAAAGTTTCATTTCTGCTGTTTCCTTCTTTCTTTATCATAAAGATGACAATATACGTAATGTCCGTCATCCACTTCATACCGCTCCGGCGCCTGTGTTTTGCAGCATTCCATACATTTTGGACATCTGGTATGGAATTTGCAGCCTGTCGGCGGCTTGTGGGCGGATGGGATGCTTCCCTCAAGCAGAATTCTTTCTCTTTTTGCCGTCGGATCCGGAACCGGAACTGCGGAAAGCAGTGCCTGCGTATACGGATGCATCGGATTGCTGTAAATTTTCTCTTTTTCTCCGACCTCCACGAAATTGCCGAGATACATAACGCCGACACGGTCACTGATGTATTCCACAACGCTCAGGTCATGTGCAACAAAAATATAGGTCAGATCCAGGTCATGCTTCAGTTCATTTAAAAGATTCAGAACCTGCGCCTGAATAGACACGTCCAGTGCCGAAACCGGTTCGTCTGCGATGATCAGAGACGGTTCTACCGCAAGTGCACGGGCAATTCCGATTCTCTGACGCTGACCGCCGGAAAATTCATGTGGATAACGGTTTGCATGGTAGTCATCCAGTCCTACCCTGTGCAAAAGATCCAGCACTTTCTTTTCCAGATCCGCTTTATCCTGATACAGATGATGCACCAGCAGCGGCTCTGCAATGATGTCAAAAACGGACATCCGTGGATTCAGGGACGCATACGGATCCTGAAAAACCATCTGTACCTTTTTCCGGATGGAACGCATTCTCCGGTCATTGTACTCTGTAATATCTTCGCCATCCAGATACACATGGCCCGATGTCAGATTTTCCAGTTTGCAGACGCCTCTTCCCAGTGTGGATTTTCCGCAGCCGGACTCGCCTACAATTCCGAATACCTCGCCTTTTTTTACCTCAAAGGTAACTCCGTC
>CABUPZ010000132.1 GCA_902493585.1 uncultured Fusicatenibacter sp.
TCTTTCAGATCCTCCACCTGAAAAGACTCCAGAGATGGAAGATTGTCAGGGTTTTTCGTATGGTGATATGCGCACAGCCAGCCGACCCACACAACAGTCAGAACCAAAAGTATCAGGAGCAGATTTCGAACTGCTTTTTTCATAGCCGATACACCTCCAATCCTCAGTCTGCGTAAAATCTGCCGTCATATCACAGCGGTTCGCAGGTAAAGAATAACGGATCGTCTGAAAAATGAACGGAAATATTTTTCTTTTGATAATATTCTTTTATGCAGCGCAGAGCATTTGTTTTCCTGTCCTCCGTCAAAGAGCACGACCCCGGAGGTTCGATACAAACGGTAGTTTCATCTTTATAACGCAAGTGATACCTGGTATTTTTCTGTTTTAATTCCGCATTTAAAAGTACGAGATCCGTATATTCGATTTTCATGGTATTACCTCCGCTTACTGTCATTTTCGCATACAATCCTTGTTTCTGAAACAATTTTATCATAGCTTGGATACAAAATCCATGTTCTGTTTCTTTTATCATTGACTTCTGAGCGGTATGAAATACTCTCAGGAAATCATGATCCGTCCTTTGTCGGTTTATGCAGGGTGATTTTTAATGAATGGTAAGGAAAAAGTAACACATGGGATTTCGAAGTGTGATAAGATAGAAGAAAAGCAGACTGCTGTTATGCGTGGTACAGGACGGCAGGAAGAAAAAGTTACATAACAATGCTGTCCGGAGAGAGCAAAAAAGACTGCTCCGGGGAAAATGTGGAGGGTTAAAGAATGAAGAAAAAAACGATTGCAGTTGTGTGTGCAGTCCTGGCTGTCATTGTGGCAGGCGGAGGGCTGCTGTGGTATTTTCTGAGAGACAATGCAGTGTCGGAAGATGAGTCGGTGGTTTACGTGAATACGGTGGCTCAGCTTACCGGAATCTCCCAGGGAAACGGCTTGCAGAACCGGTTTGCGGGCGTTGTGGAGTCGAAGAACACCTGGAAGGTAGAGAAAAATGCGGAGAAAACGGTAGAGGAAGTTTATGTGGAGGTCGGCCAGGAGGTTCAGCAGGGAACGCCGCTGTTCTCTTACGATACCGACCAGTTCCAGGCGAATCTGGAGCAGGCGCGGCTTGACCTGGAGCGGGGACAGAACGAGATCTCCAGCATGCGGGACAATATTTCACAGCTTGAGAAGGAAAAGAAGTCTGCACCGAAGGATCAGCAGGCAAGCCTGACGCTGGAAATCCAGCAGGCGGAGCTGGATCTGAAGAAAAAGGAATATGAGGTCAAGAGCAAGCAGTCTGAGATCGAAGGGCTGGAAAGCGATATCATCAACGCGACAGTGGTCAGTGAGATTGCTGGTGTTGTACAGACAATCAATACGGGAGATTCCACGATCAATTACGGAGGAACTTCCGATAATTCTTTTATTACGGTTCTGGAAACCGGAACGTTCCAGGTAAAGGGTACCATCAATGAGCAGAACAAGGGAATGATTTCGGAGGGTATGAACGTAATCGTACATTCCAGAGCGGATGCGGAAAAGACCTGGAATGGAACGGTCAGCAAGATCGACCTGGAAAATGCCCAGGCGGCTGGAAATTCCTATGGAATGATGAGTTCCGATGGCAGCGCCACCCAGTCCAGCAATTATCCGTTTTACGTAGATCTGGCTGTCAGCGACGGACTGATGCTGGGACAGCATGTTTATATAGAGCCGGACAATGGACAGAGCGCGGAGCCGAAGACAGGGCTGTGGCTGCCGGAATATTTCATCAACGACATTGACACGGATCCATACGTATGGGCGGACAATGGAAAGAACCGCCTGGAGAAGCGTTCGGTGGAACTGGGTGAATACGATGAAAATATGATGGAATATCAAATCAAGGACGGCCTGACCGAAGAAGATGCGATCACCTTCCCGGAGGAAGGGCTGGAAGAAGGCATGACTACGGTGATCAGTGAGGACGGCAGCATGGGACAGAGCAATCCGCAGTCTGACGGCGCCGGGACAGAAGATCTGATGATGGAAGAAGGCACCGGGACGGAAGATATGATGGTAGAAGATGGCGCTGTGACGGATGAGATGATGGTAGAGGAAGGCGTCGGAACGGAAGAGATGATGGTGGAAGAGAGCACCGGAGCAGAGGATGCGGCGGCCGACGGTGGTATCGAAACTTCAGAGGGAGCAGAAGCGGGAAGTGAGGTGGCAGCGCCATGATTCTTCAGATGAATGATATTTGCAAAGATTATCTGCAGGGAAAGATGCCAGTTCCCGTTCTGCGAAACATTAATTTCTCCATGGAAGAAGGAGAATACGTCGCGATCATGGGACCATCCGGATCGGGAAAGACCACGCTGATGAATATTGTGGGCTGTCTGGATCAGGCAACCAGCGGAAGCTTTGTTCTTGACGGAGAAGATATCAGCAAATGCTCTGACAATCAGATGTCGGATATCCGCCTGAAAAAAATTGGATTTGTTTTTCAGAGTTTTCAGCTTCTCCCCAGGCAGTCGGCACTGGACAATGTGGCGCTTCCCCTTTGTTATGCAGGCATTGCGAAAAAAGAGCGGAGAGAGCGTGCGGCGGCTGCGCTGGAGCGTGTAGGTCTTGAAGACCGTATGGACTTTAAGCCAAACCAGCTGTCCGGAGGACAGAAGCAGCGCGTTGCCATTGCCCGGGCGATCGTAAATCATCCGCGGATCCTTCTTGCGGATGAGCCCACCGGAGCGTTGGATTCCAGATCGGGTGAGCAGGTCATGGAATTGTTTGAAAGCCTTCACAAAGAAGGCGTGAGTATCCTGATGATCACCCATGATCCGGGGATTGCATCTTTTGCGGAACGGATCGTGGAGATCAGGGATGGAAGATTGAAGTCAAAGGAGGCGGAGGCAGAATGAAAAAACGGAATGTAATTGTTACAGTCCTTCTGGCGGTTGCTGTTGCCGGAGGAAGCATCGGCGGTTACTACGGGTTCCGCACGATGAACCGGCCGGTGACGATGGTTTACGCAGTCAGTGAACTGAGCAGCGGCTATTGGGGCGACAATATGAGCCTTGACGGAATGATTACTTCGGATGCCTCCCAGAATGTTTACTTGTCCACAGAACAGAAAGTAAAGGAAGTTCTGGTAAAAGAGGGGGATACGGTCAAGGAAGGCGACGTACTGATGACTTATGATACGACCGCCAAAGAACTGGAACTTGAGACGATGGAACTGGAGCAGAAACAGAACGAGCTGAAGCTGGATCAGGCGCAAAAACAGCTGAAACAGCTGAAAAAAACCAAACCGGTATCTGAGGATCCGCTGCAGCCATCGCTGGATGATCCGGGATTTGATGATCCGTTTTTCCCTGATTTTCCGGGAATCGAAGATCCGGGCGTGGAGGATCCGGGAACAGAGGATCCAGGAACGGAAGACCCGGGAACAGAGGATCCAGGAGCGGAAGACCCGGGAACAGAGGATCCAGGAACGGAAGATCCGGGTAAAGAGCCCACACCGACTCCGGAGCCGTCTTACGATGATGCGATTGTGTATGATGGAAAAGCGAATCCCCTGAAAGAGGATGCGAAGGCATACAAAGGAACCGGAGAGCAGAGCGATCCGCTGGTATTTCTCTGCCAGCCAGGTACCGTGATCACCGGAGAATTTTTCAATCAGATGGCCGGTTTCCAGTCAGACGAAGTTCCGGAGGATGGACAGGAAGGAAGAAAGAGTTCCTGGTTCCGCCTGGAGATCCGGGAGGGGAACAAGGCTTCCGGAAAGCTGCAGACGGTATGGGAGCAGGACGGATCTTTGATACAAGAGCCATATGATGCAGAATACCGTACCGTATTCCAGATGGGAAATCAGGAAGATGGACGGCCGGAGATTCTGTTTGAAAAACCGTTGTCCAGCATTGATATAACTGTGGGTCAGGCTGCGGAGCTGGAAGTGAAGGTCCGCCAGGAAGAGGGAGTTTCCTACCGCTATCAGTGGTTCCGCAAAGTGCTGAGCCAGACCGATCAGGAGGAACAGAACGGTTCCACGGAGCAGGGCAGCCAGCAAGAAGAACAGAATAGCTCCACGTGGCAGGGCAGCCAGCAGGAGGGACAGGATAATCAGGAAAATGGATCCAATGAAAATACCGGAGCAACAGAACAGTGGATTGAACTTACAGAAAATGAAGGAAAGACTGTGCTGAAGCTGGAAGCGGCGACGGAAAAAGATCAGGGAATCTACATGGTGCAGGTAACGGCTGCAAATGCATATGGAACATCCAAAGCGGTAGCCACAGCATGTTTGACGGTTGAACCGGAAGAACAGGAGCAAATACCTGATCCGACACCATCAACGGGGCCGACCCCAACAGAAAGCCCGACGCCGACACCAACAGAGACACCGACAGCAACTCCGACACCGACGTCAACCCCAACAGAAACACCGACAGCGGAGCCGACCATAGAGCCAACCGTAACGCCGGAACCAACGGCAACACCAACTCCAACAGAAGCTCCAACAGCAACTCCGGAACCGCCCCTGGAGTCCACAGTGCAGCCGACACCGACAGCAATTCCGACACCGACGGAAACCCCAGCTCCGACAGAGGGAGCAGCAGCTGTTCCTGGTTCTGAGGGAGCGGAACAGGGCAGCACATCTGCACAAAAAACAGTTTCCGGCAGATCATTACATACCGTTACTGCAGCGGCAGCCGGCGGAAGCGCAGGTGTTTCGACAGGTTCTGGAAGCTGGATCCTTGTGTCTTCCGGCAGCGGAAACTCCAGCAGCGGACAGGAATCTGGCAACACCAATTTGGAAGTAAATCTGTCAGAAGTGCAGGAAAGCTACACGAAAGAAGAGCTGAAGAAAGCCATTTCGGACAAAGAGAAGGAAATCCGGGATTTGGAATTGAATCAGAAAGAGACCGCGCTGAAAATTAAA
>CABUPZ010000133.1 GCA_902493585.1 uncultured Fusicatenibacter sp.
CACAAAATTCGTAATGAATGTCGGGAGCCAGCTGATCTTTCTGTATCCGGAACTGCTGGGAGTTTTCAAAAAGCCCGTAGAGAAGACGGATAAAGAAACGGTTGGGCTGTTCCTGTTCCTGCACGGAAATGTTCATGGATTGTTTGAGGTTCTTGACCCTTAACAGCGTGCTGTTGATCACTTTATCCAGATTCTGAGGGCTCAGTTCCAGCTTCAGCATATATTCGTCGACGCCATAATGGATCGCTTCTCTGGCATAACTGAAATCTTCATAGCTGGTCAGCATGATAAAAACGGGAAGGTCTCCGTAGCGGTCACGGCAGGTTTTTAAAAGCTGCAGCCCATCCATCACAGGCATCCGGATATCGGAAATGACGATTTCCGGACGGTATTTCTCGATGGCAAGCAGCGCCTCACTGCCGTTGGAGACGGCAGCGCAGATTTCGATTCCATAGGAGCTCCAGTCCAGGATGGATTTCATGCCGACCTGGACCAGGGGCTCATCGTCAACAATCAGCAGTCGGATCATTTTCTTCCTCCTTTTTGTCTGTATGGTAAGGCAGTGTCAGATACATGGCGGTATAGGATCCGGGGCAGGATTCGATGGAAAGGCCGTAGGAATCGCCAAATTCATAGTGGATCCTCTGGTTGACGCTGTAGATTCCCACGCTGCGGAACAGACCGTCGGCGGAACCGTTGTCCTGAGTCAGGGCTGCATGGATCTGTTCCGGTGTCATTCCGATACCGTCATCCAAAAGCTGGATCTGCCAGCGGTTTTCATCCAGAAAGCGGGCGCTGATCCGGATCGATCCTTTGGAATGACGTGGTTCGATTCCGTGGAAAATTGCGTTCTCCACCAGAGGCTGCAGGGTGAAGCGCGGAATCAGCCCGTCTTCCAGGCGCTCGTCTTCAATCTCATATTCCAGAGTGATCCCGCCGCCGTAACGATACTGCATAATATTAAAATAATCGTCCAGGAGCCGGCATTCTTCCTGGAAGGAAATCAGATTTTCTGTTCTCTTCGACACGTTTTTCAGCAGGCGCGCCAGGGATGTGGTCATATCCGCAATGCCGGATGCACCCTGGATCGTCGCCATCCATTTGATGGAATTGAGGGTGTTGTAGATAAAATGCGGATTGACCTGGTTGAGCAGCATTTTGTACTGCAGGTCAGCTTTTGCTTTTTCGTCAGCGACCGCCTGTTCCATCAGTTTCTGCATATCGGCGCTCATCTGGTTGATCCCGCGCCCGATGTCTCCCAGTTCTGTGTTCCATTCAATGGAAGGATCCGTCTGAAAGTCGCCCGCAGAGATGGAAAGGATCCTTTGGCGCAGCTGCAGGATCGGCCGGGAGATCTTTCTGTTCAGGTAAAAGGAGAAGCAGATGCCGAACAGGAGCAACGCGAGAACGGCACATGCAGCCAGGATCCAGTAGGATGCGGCGGTATAAAAAGGAAACTCATGCACCAGATTCTGCTGAAGGGTCCAGTCCCGGAAGCCGATATCACAGGTTATGCTCTTCTGGTCTTCCGGGAAAGCTGCTGTTTCTGCAGAAATGGAATCGCCCATCAGCCGGTAGGACTGGCCTTCCATGGTGAGATAAAGCCGTGTATCCTCGGAAAATGTATAATTTTCAAAAAAGTCCGTGATAATGTCCGGATACAATTCCATATAGACGTATCCAATCTTCTGCAGGCTGCTCTCCGAATAGATGGGGCGCAGTGACAACAGGACCGATTCCCCTTCCCGACAGAACGGGGTCTTGGCATAGGTCAGCAAAAAGGTGTCTCCGGAAGCGGAAAATTCCTGAAAAACGTCATATTCCGCAATCGCCTTTTCCGGAGAAGAAACAGAATCCCGCTGGCTGTGGAGCAGCTGGACGGAATAGGTATCCGAGCCCGGCAGTCCCATCAGAACCAGCCGGCGGATATAAGCGTTGGAACTGTTGGTGTTATATTCCACCATCAGCCGCCGGCGGATTTCCAGGATCGCCTCCTGATCGGGTTCGTTTTTCTCATAATATTCCGTGATAAAGCCTGACCCTGCACACCATCGGGAAAGGAAATCCGTGTTTTCCATCTGTCGGGCGATGTTATCAGAGATCAACTGCAGGTTGAAGGCAGCCGACTGCTCCATGTTGTCCTCATAGACTGTGCGGAACAGAAAAATACAGATACTTGAAAAAAAGATCGCCAGCAACAGGGAAAAGGTCAGTGTGATAAACGTCAAGTGTCTCCGTATGGAAGTTGACCGTTTCAGTTTCATATTGATTCTCCACCGTGTTTTTATAGCCGTCCGGTTGGCGGAACGGTTATGGGTTGTACGAAAAATGTCTATATCTATAGAAATATTACATGAGACCGACAGAAAATGCAATAAGATGAAACATTTTTACAGGTTTTTGATAAAAAAAGACATTCTCCTTTGCAGAAAAAGTGAGTATACTGTCAAAAGATATGTCAACGAGAGAAAAAGGAAGTGTGGAGATGCTGAGAAAATTTCTGACGGCGGCAGTTTTTCTGTGTGCCGCGGGCTGCTTGGCAGGCTGTCAGGGGATGGAAAACGGAACTGCCGGTTCCGGGCAGGACCAGACAGAAAAAACCACACTGGTCTGGGCGGTATGGGATACCGGTCAGCTTCCGTTTGTTCAGGATGTGATCGATGCCTATGAGGCGGAACACCCGGATGTTGAGATCTGTGTGGAGGAGTATCCGACGGACGGTTATGATTTTTCTCTGGAATCCGATCTGATGGCCGCGGATCACCGGATCGACTGTATGTTGATCAAGGATATTCCCGGTTATCTGTCTCTTGCAAAAAAGCAGCTGCTCCTGCCGGTGGAGGAGACGGATCTTTCAGACAGTGGGATTCAAAAAGACCTGATGGTAGATGGAAAAGTGTATACGAGACTTTGCAGAAGTAATTTCACCGTACTGTACTATAATAAGGAACTGTTTGACGCAGCGGGGATGGAATTTCCCTCCAATGACATGACGTTTGAAGAGTACGATGGGATGGTCCGGGAGGTTTCCGAAAAGGCTTCGGAGGCGCTTGGGGATCATATCTACGGTGTTTATTATCATACCTGGAGAAGCACAGTTCAGGATTTTGCGCTTCTGGATGGGGAACATACCCTTCTGGACGGCGACTATGAATTTCTGCGTCCGGTCTATGAGATGGTGCTGGAGCAGCAGGCAGACGGGATCTGCCCGCAGTATCTGAACGCGAAGCTGGACAGTATGCATTATTCTACTGCATTTTACAGCAATCGGGTGGCGGTTATGCCTATGTCAACCTGGTTTCTGCCGAGCCTGATCCAGGCGGTGGGAAATGGAGAGAGCCAGGCGGACCGTTGGGGCATAGCATCCATGCCGCATGCCGATGGTGAAGCTCAGGATACATCTGTTGCCGCAATCACCGGAGTCAGTATCAGTTCATCATCGGCATATAAAGAAGAAGCGAAGGATTTTGTCGATTTTCTGTGTGGACAGGAAGGGGCAGAGATACTCGCAGGGACAGGCACCATGCCCGCTCTCCGCAACGAAAAGGTTACAGACATCATTTCGTCCCAGGAAGGTTTTCCACAGGACGAAAGCAGCAGGGCAGCATTGGAGACGGGCATGATTTATTATAATCAGCCGCTGGATACACGTTCCGTCATGGCAGATTCCATTCTGGGGGAAATTCACGAGAAGATCATGCTCGGAGAGCTCTCTTTGGATGAAGGGCTTGCCAGAATGAAGGAAGAGATGGAAACGGTTTTAAAGGAATCATAAATCCAGCGCAAAGAACAGGGGCAGTGATTGACCCGAAGACAGGAGGACATGGAAATGAACACAATGAATGTGCTGCTTTCCACTCAGGAGGATGCAGTAAAATTCGTGAGCACTGTTTCAAAATACCCGTTTGATGTGGATCTCGGTGAAGGAAACTGCGTCATCGACGCGAAATCAATCCTGGGTGTGCTGAGCATTGCCGTAGGACGTATGATGCAGGTAAAGATGCATACCGAACATCCGGAAGAACTTTTCCAGGAATTACAGTCTTATATGGCTTAAAAATGCAGATAGAAAAGCGGCTGCGAAAAGGTGAAAACACCTTCGGCCGCTGTTTTTTATTTTTTCCATGGACAGGATGACCAGTTGTTTTCCTGCCCTTTACAGATTTCTCAGAATATCTTACAATAGAAAAGAAAGAAACAGCAACGCAAAATCGGACACAGGGGGAACGGAAATGAAAGGCACAGAGGAAAAAGCATGGCTTCGGCTGAGAGACGATGGAAACTATGAATTCAGCACCGCCGAAAAAAACTGGATTCCTGCCATCCGGAACGTACCGGAGATTGACGGGATGATTCCGGATGGCAGGGAGGAACAGGGAAAGGTCAGGAAGCTTTCAGAAACGGATCCTACGGCAGTGGAAACGCTGAATTATGGTCCGGAGGGCTGTGTGCAGGTGACGCGGACGGTGGAATTCCGGCCGAAGACCCGCAGCTTTACCGTGCAGGATGAGCTTGTTTCCGTGGGAGAGGGAAGAATCGTCACGGAAAGCCTGTGTTCCCCATATCCGATCCGGCTGGCAGAAGGTACGGCTGTGATCGATGCGGATGGAGAAAGAGCAACTGTGGTTGTGAGAAACCAGGAAAATATAAGAGTGGAAAAAATGGAACAGACAGACGGCAGAGGGGGGACGGTATCCTTTTACTGCCTGAGATGGGAGGCTGCCAGGGACAGAGAATACACCTGCTGTCAGGTAGAACTGGAAGATGGTTTCGACGGTCTGTAAACGTTGCTTCTCTGCCGTTGTTCCAATAGGATGATATCTGAAAAGAGGAGGTTCCAAAAGCATCTGAAA
>CABUPZ010000134.1 GCA_902493585.1 uncultured Fusicatenibacter sp.
GGCCGTATGTGAAGACGATTCGTTTTTGACTGCAGAGGAGGGCGGAAAACAGATACTTCTGCCCGCAAGCATGCTGGAAAGGGGTATTTATGCGAATATTGACTGAGGTCAGGAAGCTGTTCTTAAAATTCCTGGGCGTTTCCCGAAAGAGTGTGTTTTACATCGGCGGAAGCGACGTTTTGCCGCCGCCGTTGGAGCGGGAAGAAGAGAAAAAGATGCTGGAGGAATATGCCAGAGGCAGTCAGGAGGCCAGAGCAGTTCTCATCGAGAGAAATCTGCGGCTGGTCGTTTACATCGCCAAGAAATTTGAAAACGCAGGTGTAAACGTGGAGGATCTGATTTCCATAGGCACCATAGGTCTGATCAAAGCGGTAAACACGTTTAAAGTCGACAAGAATATCAAGCTGGCCACGTACGCCTCGCGCTGCATCGAGAATGAGATATTGATGTATCTGCGCAGAGACGTCAAGAGAAAGAGCGAAGTATCTCTCGATGAACCGCTGAACGTGGACTGGGATGGCAACGAGCTGCTGCTTTCGGACATATTGGGTACGGATAACGATGTGGTCAGCACCCGTATCGAGGAGGAAGTGAATCGGAAGCTGCTCCGGCACGCACTGACTAAGCTGTCCGACCGGGAAAAACAGATCATGGATATGCGGTTCGGTCTGCGCAGCGGAAAGGAGATGACCCAGAAGGAAGTAGCCGACGCCATGGGAATTTCACAGAGTTACATATCCAGATTGGAGAAAAAAATTATCGAGCGGCTGCAGAGAGAAGTGCAGAAGTTGGGATAAATTTCTATCATTAATTTGCCGTCCGCCGGCACATGATAATACATAGCTTCAGCTGACAGAAAAGAGGGCTTTAGGTTTTTTCCCCCGAAAGGGAAAAAGATGCCGGAATTAGGGGCGTGTCTCGCTTCTGAAGGCTGAAGAGAGTGAAACTATAGAACAGGCTGGTGGAAATTATGGCGAATAAAGTGGAAATCTGCGGAGTGAACACCGCGAAACTTCCGGTTTACAAGGACTGGGAAATGCAGGAGATGCTGAAGGCGATCAAAGCGGGTGATACGCAGGTCAGAGAAAAATTTATCACGGGAAACCTGAGGCTGGTTCTAAGTGTAATTCAAAGGTTTAACAACAGGGGCGAGAATCCCGACGACCTTTTTCAAGTAGGATGTATCGGTCTGATCAAGGCGTTGGACAATTTTGATCTGAGTCATGGCGTAAAATTTTCGACCTATGCGGTGCCGATGATCATCGGGGAAGTGCGTCGGTATCTTCGCGACAACAACAGCATACGGGTGTCGCGTTCTCTGCGGGATATCGCATACAAGGCGCTTCAAGCGAAGGAGCAGCTGAGCAGCCGGCTTTCCAGAGAACCGTCGGTCGTGGAAATTGCCAGAGAGATCGGTGCAGAACGGGAGGATGTCGTCATGGCCATGGATTCTATCCAGGAACCGGTTTCGCTGTTTGAACCGGTGTTTCACGATGACGGCGATGCCATTTACGTCATGGATCAGGTGCAGGATACAAAGAATACCGATGAAAAGTGGATCGAAAACATTTCTCTTTCTGAAGCGATGGACAAACTGTCGCCGAGAGAAAAGCACATTTTGAAGATGCGCTTCTTCGAGGGAAAGACGCAGATGGAGGTCGCCGAGGAGATTTCCATCAGTCAGGCTCAGGTATCCAGACTGGAAAAGAATGCGCTCAAATACATGAGAAAGTACGTATGATACGGCATACGGAAGATATGCACAGACGGAGAAGCCTTCTGTGCTTTTTTTCTGCAGTCATGCAGATGGATCCTTGTTTTCTTCTGTACCGACGACCAGACGGCTGAAGCTTTCTGAGGCGGATGTAAGCTTTTGAAGAGACACAGCGTCGGGTTGACCGAAGTCCTTTTTAGCAGTACACAGCGACAGCAGGTACAGCTGAGAAAAACTGTCGGCTACAGCAAAGTTCAGGGCGCTGACACACAGCAAAATCAGGGGAAGAGCCGTCCAGGGATAAAAGCCGATGCGGACAAAGAAGGCGCCCAGCAGGATTGAAAATAGGAGGATAAGCATCAGTTCCCATACGGAAAATTTCAGTACGATCCGCGCCGCTTCCGGTGCGGAAGCGGGCTGCCTGTTCATCCACTCCCGAATCGCCTGAACAGCGCCGTCGTTAGGTCCGGAACTCTTGCAGCAGACAGACCGGCATAGGCAATAATGACGGACACAGCGAAGGTAAGAGAAAGTCAGCAGCCGGTTTACCGGGGAGAAAAAACGGTTTCTGAAAAAGATCAGTTTTTCACCGCGCCGCTCATACAGCTGTCTGATTGCAGAGGACAGTGTTTTGTCAAAGTCTATTCGTTCCTCCGCGGACGAAAAACGGTTCAGCGCTTTGCGCGTACTTCGGAAAAGCTGCAGGTGAACCGGTTTGCGAAGCAAGACGATTTCCTCTGCCGCAGTCAGATGGCCGATTTCCAGAAGGCGTCCGGGAATACAGAGCAGGACGGCGTGCAGGGCGGCGCCAAAGGGAAGCCAAAGGATTGAGGCACATCTTGCTCCGTTTTCGCCGAAAAGCCAGCCCAGACCGATGAAGATCAGGAGGAAGACAGCGGGAACGACGACGGACAGCAGTCCGATCAGAGCTTTTGCAAGCAGAAAGGGAGCGGTTTTTACCGCCAGATTCTTTGTTTTCATCAGTGGTCACATCTCCTGTTATAGGTGGATACCCGGCAGATCTCCGGCGGTCAGGCTTTGAACCGCCGGAGCGAACCGGATCAATATATCTATATTCAGCTGCCTTTGTTAAATATAACAACAAATGACGGGTTTTCATCTTTACCGACGACCGGCGGCAGTGCTATACTGTAAGGAAAAGATGAACAAGAGGAGAACAGAACATATGCTGAACAATAAAACTGTACTGCTGGGCGTAAGCGGAGGGATCGCCGCCTATAAAGCGGCCGGCCTTGCCAGCCGCCTGGTCAAAGCGGGCGCGGAAGTGCACGTGATCATGACAGAGCACGCCTGCAACTTTATTCATCCCATCACATTTGAGACACTGACCGGAAATAAGTGTGTTATCGATACCTTTGACCGGAATTTTCAATACAATGTGGAGCACGTAGCTCTGGCAAAGAAAGCAGATGTCTTTATCGTGGCGCCTGCAACGGCCAATGTGGCTGCAAAATTGGCTCACGGTCTTGCAGACGATATGCTGACTACCACGTTTCTGGCCTGCAGCTGTCCGAAGATCGTTGCTCCGGCCATGAATACGGCAATGTATGAGAATCCGGTTACTCAGGACAATCTGAGGTGTCTGAAGCAGTACGGCGTAAGAATCGCGGAGCCGGCGTCAGGTCGTCTGGCCTGCGGCGATACCGGAGCAGGTAAAATGCTGGAGCCGGAAGAACTGTATCGATATGTGGAGCGGGAAATTGCACGCAGTAAGGATTTGGCCGGCAGAAAGGTTCTCGTCACGGCAGGGGCAACGAGAGAAGCCGTGGATCCGGTCAGATTCATCACCAATCACTCTACGGGGAAGATGGGGTTTGCTCTGGCAAGAGAGTGTATGCTGCGGGGCGCGGAGGTAACCCTGGTCAGATGTTTTACTACAGGAGAACCGCCCATGTTCGTAGAGGATATTGAGACGGAAAGTGCGGCGGACATGTTCGACGCTGTAGTTTCACGCGCCGACGAGCAGGATATCATCATCAAGGCCGCGGCTGTGGCCGATTACACACCTTGCCAGGTTAGCGATCAGAAAGTGAAGAAGAAAGACGGAGATCTGTCCATTCCGATGAAGCGTACCCGGGATATATTGAAGTATCTGGGTGAAAATAAGAGAGAAGGCCAGTTTCTCTGCGGCTTTTCTATGGAAACGGAGAATATGCTGGAGAATTCGAGGAAAAAACTGTATGCCAAGAAAGCGGATATGATCGTAGCCAACAATCTGAAGGATACAGGAGCGGGCTTCGGTACCAGTACCAATCTGGTCACCCTGATTACAGAAGAGGGCACGGAGGAGCTGGAACTGATGGAAAAAGAGCGGGTAGCTGAAGAGATTGTGAACCGTATCGCCCTCAGACTGTCTGATAAGGATTGACTTTCCGAAAAAAAATGCTATAATCGAATTTGCAATTAATTTGCAAATTCGAAAGAGTTGCATTTTTGGAAACGGAAGTGAGATACAGTAATGACAGAAGTTTTTCTCGACGCACTGAAGGACAGCATGAGACTGGTGCCATTTTTGTTTATAACTTATCTGGCGGTGGGAATTCTGGAGCATACGACCAGCCGGAAATCCCAGGAAGTCATCCGTAAGGCAGGCCGGGTCGGTCCCATCTGGGGCAGTGTGCTGGGTGTATTTCCTCAGTGCGGTTTTTCCGCAGCCGCATCGTATTTTTACATGGGGCGGGTCATCACGCTGGGAACGCTGATTGCTGTCTATATGTCTACTTCCGATGAGATGCTGCCTATACTGATTTCGGAAAAGGTTCCCATTGAGACGATTCTGAAGATCCTCGGCGCGAAGGTGCTGATCAGCATGATTTCAGGCTTTGTGGCCGAGTTCCTGTTTGGACGGTTTATCCGGGGCGAGGAAGTGGAGAAGCCACAAGAAGACGGGTGCAGCCACTGCAGCTGTGCATCCGGAATCGCCGCAGAAGCCGTGCG
>CABUPZ010000135.1 GCA_902493585.1 uncultured Fusicatenibacter sp.
CACGTAGCGGTTTTCCGCCAGGGCGCTCTCTTTGTTTCGCTCGAAAGCCGTGGTGTCGATGGTTTTCGCATAGCCAAAACGGTCCATCAGGAAAACAACGTCCATCTCCTCGACCTTTGCTTCCTCAAAAACGATCTCCTTCGCGTTTTCCACCACAGTTCTGCGTGGTTTTGCGTACTCCTTTTTGATCTGTTCCAGATCTTCCAGGATCACCGCGGTCATGGAGGAATAGTTGTTCAGGATATCCTCATACCGTTCGATCTTTCGAAGGGTTTCCTCATGTTCTTTCTTCAGTGCCTCTATTTCCAGCCCGATAAGTTTCTGGAGACGCATCTCCAGGATCGCCGTTGTCTGGCGCTCGGTAAAGCGCAGCTGAGCAGCCTGCTTCTGGCTTTCTTTCGTTTTGAACCGGATCCCCTCCGTCACGCCGTCGGTCAGGCAGGCGCGCACCTGCTTCTGGGTCTTGCTGCCCCGGAGGATCTCGATGATCAGGTCGATCACATCGCAGGCTTTGATCAGGCCTTCCTGCACCTCCCTGCGCTCCGTCTCCTTATTCAGCAGCGTCTGGTACTTCTTCCGGGTCACCTCAAACTGGAAATCCACATGGTGCTCGATCACCTGCTTCAGGTTCAGCGTCTCCGGTTTCCGGTCCGCAACCGCAAGCATATTGACGCTGAAGGTATCTTCCAGCCGGGTCTTCTTGTACAGCATATTGGTCAGGTATTCCGCGTCCGCCCCCTTTTTCAGTTCCAGGACGATCCGGATCCCTTCCTTTGACGACTGGTTGGAGATATCGGTGATGTCCGGCGCCTTTTTGCTTTCCACCAGCGCCGCCACGTCATTGAGGAATTTTCCGATGTTCGCGCCGATCATCGGGTACGGAATCTCGGTGATGACAAGATACTGTCTGCCGCCCTTGCCTTTTTCCACTTCCACTTTTCCGCGGATCCGGATCTTTCCGGTTCCCGTCTCATAGATCTTCAGCAGCTCGTCTTTGTTGACCACGATTCCTCCGGTAGGGAAATCCGGTCCCTGGATATACTGCATCAGTTCCGCCACGGTGATCTCATTGTTTTCCAGATAAGCGCGGACCGCGTCCACCACTTCGCCAAGATTATGGGGCGGAATACTGGTCGCCATACCGACCGCAATGCCGTCCGCTCCATTGACCAGAAGGTTCGGCACACGGACAGGGAGTACCTCCGGTTCTTTCTCCGTGCCGTCAAAGTTCGGGATGAAATCCACCACATTTTTGTCCAGATCCCGCAGATAAACCTCCTGGGCGATCTTCTGGAGACGCGCTTCCGTATATCGCATCGCCGCAGCTCCGTCTCCCTCGATGGAGCCAAAATTTCCATGGCCGTCCACCAGCGGAAGACCTTTTTTGAACTCCTGCGCCATCACCACCAGCGCTTCATAGATGGAACTGTCCCCGTGGGGATGATATTTACCCATGGTGTCGCCCACGATACGGGCGCATTTCCGGTACGGCCGGTCATACTGGATCCCCAGTTCATACATATCGTAAAGCGTCCGTCGCTGCACCGGCTTCAGTCCGTCCCGGACATCCGGAAGCGCCCGGGCGATGATCACGCTCATTGCATAGTCAATGTAGGACTTCTGCATCAGCTCGGAGTATTCGGTTCGTATAATCTGTTCTTCCATGCTCTGTCATTCCCTTTCTCAGATATCCAGCTCCGCGTCTTCCGCGTGCTCGTAGATAAACGCCTTTCTCGGCGGTACTTCGGTTCCCATCAGGATCTCGGTCACTTCGGATGCCATCCGGGCATCCTCGATCTCCACCAGCTTCATCCTGCGGGTCTCCGGATTCAGTGTCGTCTCCCACAGCTGATCCGGGTCCATCTCTCCAAGGCCCTTGTACCGCTGGAGGATAAAATTGCCTTTATGGGTTTTGCGATACCGTGCAAGCGCCTTGTCGTCGTACAGGTATTCTTCCTGTCCTCTGGACGGGATCGCCTTGTACAGCGGCGGCATCGCGATATATACATGCCCTTCGTAGATCAGTTCCGGCATAAACCGGTAAAACAGCGTCAGGAGCAACGTGGAAATATGCGCGCCGTCCACGTCCGCATCCGCCATGATAATGATCTTATCGTAGCGGAGCTTTGCGATGTCAAAGTCGTTTCCATACCCTTCTGAAAACCCACAGCCAAAGGCATTGATCATGGACTTAATCTCCGCGTTGGCAAGCACTTTGTCGATGCTGGCTTTTTCCACGTTCAGGATCTTTCCGCGGATCGGCAGGATTGCCTGGAAATTTCTGTCCCGGGCGGTTTTTGCGGAACCGCCGGCGGAATCTCCCTCCACAATAAAGATCTCACAGCGGGACGAATCCCTGCTCTCACAGTTTGCAAGCTTTCCGTTGGAATCGAAAGAATATTTCTGCCTGGTCAGCATGTTGGTCTTCGCCTTTTCCTCGGTCTTCCGGATCTTGGCGGAGCGTTCCGCACATGCCAGGACATTTTTCAGTACTTCCAGGTTCCGGTCGAAATATCTCGGCACTTCCTCACCGGTGACCTTTCCTGTCGCTCTCGATGCATCTGGATTGTCCAGCTTCGTCTTGGTCTGGCCTTCAAATCTCGGATCCGGGTGCTTGATGGAGATTACCGCCGTCATTCCGTTCCGGATATCCGCTCCGGTAAAATTGCTGTCCTTTTCTTTCAAAATTCCCAGTTCCCGGGCATAGCTGTTCATCACCTGGGTAAATGTCGTTTTGAAACCGGTCAGGTGCGTACCGCCCTCTGCGTTGTAGATATTATTGCAGAAGCCCAGCACATTCTCCTGGAACTCGTTGACATACTGGAACGCACATTCCACCGTGATCCCCTCGGCTTCTCCCTGAAAATATATCGGCTCATGGATCGTCTCTTTTTTCCGGTTGATATCGCGGACAAATCCCACGATGCCTTCCGGCTCATGGTAGGTGATCTGCTCAGTCTCCGCGCCTCTTCGGTCCTCGAACCGGATAGTCAGATTCGGATTCAGATACGCCGTCTCATGCAGGCGGCTTTTGACCTCCACAGCGGAAAAATCTGTCCGCTCAAAGATCTCACTGTCCGGAAGGAAATTGATCTTGCTTCCCGTACTTCTGGTCTTGCCGATGGTCGGAAGCAGTCCACCCACCAGCTCAACGGTGGGAACGCCCCGTTCAAAATGATCATGATGGATCATTCCTCCGACGCTGATCTCCACATCCATATACTCTGACAGCGCATTAACCACCGAGGAACCAACGCCATGGAGACCGCCGCTGGTCTTGTAAGCGGAATTGTCAAACTTTCCTCCGGCATGAAGCGTTGTAAATACCAGCCGTTCTGCCGGTACGCCTTTCTCGTGCATTCCCACCGGAATTCCACGCCCATTATCAATAACGGTACAGGATCCGTCCTTTTCCAGAAATACATCGATGGTATCGCAGTATCCCGCAAGATGCTCGTCCACCGCATTGTCTACGATCTCGTAGATCAGGTGATTCAGTCCTTTGCGCGATGTGCTTCCTATATACATACCCGGACGCTTGCGGACTGCCTCCAGGCCTTCCAGCACAGAAATACTGCTGGCGTCATATGTCTGATTTTTTCCCATTGTCTACTCCTTCTATCTTTCCTCTACTTTTCTTCAAACAACTGTGGATTTCCATTCAGAAGCTGTTCATATCCATAAATATAATAATCTGCCGCGGCACGGATGCGCGCTTCGTCATCCGCGCTGTTCTCATCGTAAACTGCCACCGCACAGAAGCCTCCCATTCTGGCACCCTCAATCCCTTTCAGGATATCCTCAAACACCACGCACTGTCCTGGCAGGCGTCCGATCCTTGCCGCCGCTTTCTCATAAATGTCGGGAAAGCCTTTTCCTCTTGCCACCTCTTTCACAGTCACAAAAGCATCAAAATACCCGTAAATCCCGGTACGTTTCAGAGCCGGAACAAACAACGCCTCGTCCGATGCCGTCGCCACCGCCAGGGGGATTCCTTTCTCTTTCAGATGCTTCAGCCATTTCCCGGCTCCTTCTTTCAGTTCCACCCGGTTCTGATAAGCCTCCTGTGCCATCTGGTACCACTCGCGGATAATTTCTTCCCGGCTCTCCGGAAGAGAAAATCTCCGGATCGTATATTCCGCCGCCTTGTCAAATCCAAGCGGCGTGATGGCTTCCAGATAATCTTCCGGCACCGCAAGTCCGCGCCGTCCCAGAAACTCCGCATCAATGTCTCTCCATACATGCATGGAATCCAGAATCGTTCCGTCAAGATCAAAAATCGCTCCCTGATACATGATTTTCCCCTTTGCTTTCGTATTTTATCACTGTCTTACACTATAACACATACAAAAAATGCCTGCAAGTCTTTTCGAACATCTGTTTGTATGCTGAATAACCGTTCAGCTGGCTGAATTGTTACTATCCAAATATCGGCAGGCTCTGCGGCGGCACACAGACTGAGATTATATCATTTGAAACTCAAAAATTCAATTCCCGTTTCATTTTCTCTTTTTTCTGTTTTTTCAGTAATTTGAAAAAATTTTAAAAAAGTACTTGCATTTTCCAGGAAGATGTTGTATAGTACCTGTTGTAAGGTTCGTTGGTCAAGCGGTTAAGACGCCGCCCTCTCACGGCGGAAACAGGGGTTCGATTCCCCTACGAACTG
>CABUPZ010000136.1 GCA_902493585.1 uncultured Fusicatenibacter sp.
TTCATCGTACACAACGGCGAGATCAACACGATCCGTGGAAATGCAGACAAAATGCTGGCACGTGAGGAGACCATGGTTTCCCCGATGCTGCAGGATGAACTGCACAAGGTGCTTCCCGTGATCAACACCCAGGGATCCGATTCGGCGATGCTGGACAATACTCTGGAATTTCTGACCATGAGCGGCATGGATCTTCCGCTGGCTGTGATGATCACCATTCCGGAACCATGGGCGAACAATCTGACCATTTCCCAGGAAAAACGGGATTTCTATCAGTATTACGCGACCATGATGGAACCCTGGGACGGTCCGGCGTCTATTCTTTTCTCAGACGGAGATGTGATGGGAGCAGTCCTGGACCGCAACGGTCTTCGCCCATCCCGCTACTATATTACCAGAGACGACCAGCTGATCCTCTCCTCAGAGGTCGGCGTGCTGGATGTCCCGGAAGACCAGATCCTTGTCAAGGAACGTCTTCATCCTGGGAAAATGCTTCTGGTGGATACCGTTGAGGGAAAAGTCATCAACGATGACGAACTGAAAGAACGCTATGCCCACCGCCAGCCTTACGGAGAATGGCTGGACAGCAACCTGGTGGAGCTGAAAGATCTGAAAATCCCCAACCTTCCGGTACAGGAATATACGCGGCAGGAAAGGGCAAGACTGCAGAAAGCATTCGGATATACTTACGAGGAATACCGCACCTCCATCCGCAATATGGCACTGAATGGTTCGGAGGGAATCGGCGCCATGGGTGTGGATACGCCTCTGGCGGTATTGTCCCATCAGCATCAGCCGCTGTTCCATTACTTCAAACAGCTGTTTGCTCAGGTGACCAATCCTCCCATTGACGCTATCCGTGAAGAGATCGTCACCTCCACCAGCGTATATGTGGGACGTGACGGAAATCTGCTGGAGGAAAAACCGGTCAACTGTCAGGTGTTGAAGATCAACAATCCGATCCTGACCAATACCGATATGCTGAAGATCAAAAACATGAAGATTGACGGTTTCAAAGTCATCACCGTTCCGATCACCTATTACAAGAGCACCCCGCTGGACCGGGCGATCGACCGCCTCTTTGTGGAAGTGGACGCACAGGGAAGGGGCAAACATTCTTGTCCTGTCCGACCGCGGTGTCGATGAAAACCATGTGGCGATCCCTTCGCTTCTGGCTGTCTCCGCCGTTCATCAGCACCTGGTGAAGACGAAAAAGCGCACCTCCCTTGCCATCATCCTGGAATCGGGAGAACCGCGGGAAGTACACCATTTTGCGACCCTGCTTGGCTACGGCGCCTGTGCAGTCAATCCTTATCTGGCATTGGATACCATCCATGAGCTGATCCAGGACAAAATGCTGGAGAAAGATTACTACGCAGCAGTGGAAGATTACAATCATGCGGTGATCTCCGGAATCGTAAAAATCGCTTCCAAAATGGGCATCTCCACCATTCAGTCCTATCAGGGATCACAGATTTTCGAGGCAATCGGCATCTCACCGGAAGTGATCGACAAATACTTTACAGGAACGGTCAGCCGGGTAGGAGGAATCACCCTTCAGGATATCGCTGAGGAAGCAGATAACCGACATTCACAGGCGTTCGATCCGCTTGGACTGGATGTAGATCTGACACTGGACAGCATCGGACGCCATAAAGAGCGCAGCCAGGGCGAAGAGCACCGTTACAATCCGCAGACGATCCACGCACTGCAGACTGCCACCCGCGAGGGAGATTACGCTCTGTTCAAAAAATATACCGAGATGGTGGACCGTGAGGAAACCGGATATCTGCGCAGTCTGATGGACTTCAATTACCTGGAACAGCCGATCCCGCTGGAAGAAGTGGAGAGCGTTGATTCCATCGTCCGCCGTTTTAAGACCGGCGCCATGTCCTACGGTTCCATTTCGCAAGAAGCCCATGAGACACTTGCCATCGCCATGAACATGCTGCATGGCAAATCCAATTCAGGAGAAGGCGGAGAGAGTGACGACCGCCTGGAATCACCGGAACGATGCTCAGCAATCAAACAGGTGGCTTCCGGAAGATTCGGCGTCACCAGCAAATACCTGGTCAGCGCCCAGGAAATCCAGATCAAAATGGCGCAGGGGGCAAAACCTGGAGAAGGAGGCCATCTGCCGGCAGGAAAAGTATATCCCTGGATCGCGAAAACCAGACATTCCACACCCGGCGTTTCCCTGATCTCTCCGCCGCCGCACCACGATATCTACTCCATCGAGGATCTGGCTCAGCTGATCTATGATCTGAAAAACGCCAACCGGAGCGCGCGTATTTCCGTAAAACTGGTATCCGAGGCAGGAGTCGGAACCGTCGCTGCCGGTGTTGCCAAAGCAGGCGCACAGGTGATCCTGATTTCCGGATATGACGGCGGAACCGGAGCGGCCCCGCGCAGCTCCATCCACAATGCCGGACTTCCCTGGGAACTGGGACTTGCGGAAACTCATCAGACGCTGATCATGAACGGCCTGCGCAACCGTGTGGTGATTGAGACAGACGGAAAGCTCATGAGCGGACGTGACGTGGCGATCGCAGCACTGCTGGGCGCCGAGGAATTCGGCTTTGCAACGGCCCCTTTGGTAACCATGGGCTGTGTGATGATGCGCGTCTGCAACCTGGATACCTGTCCCGTGGGCGTCGCGACTCAGAATCCGGAACTTCGCAAACGGTTCCGCGGAAAACCGGAGTATGTGGTGAATTTCATGCGGTTTATTGCCCAGGAACTGAGAGAGTATATGGCAAAACTGGGCGTGCGCACGGTGGATGAAATGGTGGGACGGTCCGATCTGCTGAAACGCAAAGAGGCTCCGAACGGCTCCTTTGCTTCCCGCGTGGATCTGGACGCGATCCTCAACAATCCATATGCAGGAACGGATCAGAAGGTAACCTTTGATCCGAAAGCAGTCTATGATTTTAAACTGGAACAGACCCTGGATGAAAAAGTTTTCCTGAAACAGCTGGCTCTGAAGCCGGGGGAGAGCAAAACGCTCCAGGTACACGTTTCCAACACAGACCGGACCCTGGGAACCATCTTCGGATCTGAAATCACGAAAAAATTCAAGGATACCCTTGCACCGGACACCTACGTCATCGAGTGTAAAGGAAGCGGCGGCCAGAGTTTCGGCGCGTTTATTCCCAAGGGACTGACGCTCCGTCTGGAAGGAGACTCCAACGATTACTTCGGCAAGGGACTGTCCGGAGGAAAACTTGTGGTATATCCTCCAAAGAACAGCAGCTACTGCCCGGAAGAAAATATCATCATCGGAAATGTGGCGCTTTACGGAGCTACCAGCGGCGAGGCTTATATCTGCGGAATGGCAGGAGAACGCTTCTGCGTCCGCAATTCCGGCGCTGTCGCAGTAGTGGAAGGCGTAGGAGAGCATGGCTGTGAATATATGACCGGAGGCCGTGTGGTCATCCTGGGAAGCACCGGAAAGAATTTTGCCGCGGGAATGAGCGGCGGAATCGCCTATGTACTGGATGAAAAAAATCATCTCTACCGCAACCTGAACAAAGCGATGATCTCCATCGAGGCGGTGGACAGCAAATATGATATCGCCGAGCTGCGCGCCCTGATCGAACGCCATGTGGAACATACCGGTTCGCCCAAAGGCAGACGGATCCTGGAAGATTTCGACAGGTTCTTGCCAAAATTCAAAAAAATCATCCCCAACGACTATAAGCGCATGATGACACTCAGCGCGAAGATGGAAGAACGGGGTCTTGACAGTGAACAGGCGCAGATTGAAGCATTTTATGAAAGCATGCGCAGATAGGAGGATACCATGGGAAAACCAACTGGATTTTTAGAATATCAACGTGTGGACGGGGCCTGCGTTCCTCCTCTGGAACGCATCAAGAACTTTCATGAATTTCACAGCGGCCTTGCTCCAAAAGAACAGCAGCTCCAGGGAGCCCGCTGTATGGCCTGCGGCGTGCCTTTCTGCCAGTCCGGACGCATGATTTCCGGCATGGCTTCCGGCTGCCCGCTGAATAATCTTGTGCCGGAGTGGAACGATCTGGTGTATCATGGAAACTGGGAGCAGGCGTACTATCGTCTGGAAAAAACCAACTGTTTTCCGGAGTTTACTTCCAGGGTATGCCCGGCATTGTGCGAGGCCGCCTGCACCTGCAATCTCAACGGAGATCCGGTGGCGACAAAAGCCAACGAGCGTGCAATTATTGAAAACGCCTGGAACACAGGACTAATCCGTCCGAACCCACCGAAAGTCCGCACAGGAAAAAAAGTAGCCGTTGTCGGCAGCGGGCCTTCCGGGCTTGCAGCCGCCATGCAGCTGAACCGCAGAGGACACCAGGTGACTGTTTTTGAACGTCATGACAGAATCGGAGGGCTTCTGCGGTATGGAATTCCGAACATGAAACTGGAAA
>CABUPZ010000137.1 GCA_902493585.1 uncultured Fusicatenibacter sp.
ATCCTCCGGCCTGCAGTTCCCAAGGACTTCGGCAATCTGCAGCAGTCCGGCGATCAGCCCTCCGGCATACAAAAGCCCGGCTGCAGTAAATTTCTGAAAACAAAAAAGCGTGAGCATTCGCGGCAGCGGATGACCCACGCTTTTTTGCTGTGACTTTTTGCAGGATACACATCTCACGGAGCATATCCTTACTTTTCTTAAAGATCGAAACTACCTGTGATATCATCATTGATCACATAGTAAGCCGTATATTCCTCCGGTTTCACGTAGATCCTCAGGTCCTTCAGATCTGCAGCTTTTTTGCCCAAGTCTTTGATCCAGATCTCATTGACGCGTGCGACCAGATCTTTGTCATTTATCTCTCTTCCGCCAAACTGAAGGATCACATCCTCCTTCTTCTCCGCTTTTTTTGCAGTCTTGGCAGCGGTGGTCTTCTTCGTTGTTGTCTTTGTTGTTTTTGCTGCTCTCGCAGGCGCTTTTTCAGCAGATGCTGCTTTCTTTGCAGCAGGTTTTCTGCCTGGTTTCTTCTTCGGAGCCACTTCTTTTTCTTCAGAAGCCTCCACCAGTGCAACCGGTGTTACCGCCTCGATTTTTTTCGGCTCTTCCTTCTTCTCCGCCTCGATCTTCAGAGTCTCAGATTTTTTAACGGTTTCTGTTACCTTCGCCTCTTCTTTTACTGTCTCTTTTTCTTCTGTCTTAGCCGTGGTAACTGGTTTTTTACTTGTTGCCATTTTCCATTCCTCCCACGCTGATAAATAATTAAAATTATTTCAGTTCAATGACTATGATACCCTAAATTTTCCGAAATTTCAAGATTTTTTTATTTTCCTAGATTCCTATATCATGTTCCTCGAACGCCGCAAACTCCGTCAGGGCCTCCCGCAATAATTCGTGTCCCGGCTGTTCTAAATCCGGATCTTCCGCTAAGAGTTTTGCGGCCGACTGGCTGGCTTTCACCAATTCTTCGGAATCACGGAAAATATCCGCCAGGGCAAATTCCATCTCTCCGCTCTGCCTTGTCCCCAGCAGATCTCCGGAACCGCGCAGTTTCAGATCTTCGTTGGCGATAAAAAATCCATCGTTGGAGTGGTTGAGGATATCCAGGCGTTTCATCGTTCCCTCATCGGAGGTTCCCTGCACAAAAATGCAGTAGGACTGATGTTCGCCGCGTCCTACCCGCCCCCGGAGCTGATGAAGCTGCGCCAGTCCGAAACGCTCGGCGTTCTCTACCATCATGACCGTCGCGTTTGGCACATTGACGCCGACCTCCACAACTGTCGTGGAGACCAGCACTTGGATCTCGTTTCGGGCAAACTGTTCCATGATCTCATTTTTCTCTGCCGGTTTCATCTTTCCGTGGAGATACCGGACGCAGATCTGATCCGGCAGTACCTGCTTTAGCCGTTCCGCGTAGTCCAGAACATTTTCCGCATCCATCCCTTCACTCTCTTCCACCATCGGGCAGATCACATAAGCCTGCCGCCCCTGCTCCACCTGTCTTTGGATAAAACGGTAGGCATTGGGACGATATCCCGTATTTACCACACAGTTTTTGATGGGCAGACGTTTCGCCGGAAGTTCATCGATAACGGAAATGCTCAGATCCCCGTACAGGATGATCGCCAGTGTCCGCGGAATCGGCGTTGCGCTCATGACCAACACGTTGGGGGGCTCACCCTTCTCCGCCAGGGCTGTCCTCTGGCGCACGCCGAAGCGGTGCTGCTCGTCGGTGATAACCAGCGCAAGGTTCTGATACTGCACTTTCTCCTGGATCAGCGCATGGGTGCCAATCACCATCCGGCAGCTGCCGTCCGCCAGTTCCTGATAGATCGCTCTCTTTTCTTTCGCTGTTGTGGAACCGGTCAGAAGCCTCGGCCTGTAATCTGTGAGATGATTGTTTTCCAGAAGCTCACACAGGGAATCGTAATGCTGCCGCGCCAGAACTTCCGTGGGCACCATCAGCGCGCTCTGGCAGCCGTTCTCCGCAGTCAGTATCATCGCAAGAAAAGCCAGCACAGTCTTTCCGCTTCCGACGTCTCCCTGGACCAACCGTGCCATTCTCGTGGTGCTCTTCAAATCATTTTCTATCTCATTCCATACACGCATCTGCGCTCCGGTCAGAGGGAACGGAAGGTTTTCGATCACTTCCTCCGTCGTCCATACGGCGTGGATCGGGAACGCATTGCGGATGTCTTCCGTCCGCTCCTTCAGCTGGCGCATCGCCAGCAGAAAGAAGAAAAATTCATCAAAAACCAGGCGCTTTCTCGCTTTCTGGAGCATTTCCATATTGTCGGGGAAATGAATCTGCTCCACGGCAAAATTAATCTCGCACAGGCCGTTTTCCCTCCGGATCTCTTCCGGCAGGTATTCCTGCTCCAGCGCCCGGTCCTCAAAGATCTGCCGTACCGCCCGGACGACCATTTTGTTGGTCAGTCCTTTGGTCAATCCATAGACCGGCTGCAGGTGGCTGATCATCTCATCGTAAGCCCCCAGGGTAAAGATTTCCGGCTGTTCCATCACCAGCCGCCCGGATTTTTCCTGTACCTTTCCCCGGAACACGTAGGACGCTCCCTTTTTCAGCGTGGAGCGGAGAAACGGCATATTAAACCAGGTCAGCTGGAGCCTGGCGGTCCCCTCCGTGAGTTCCAGCAGGATCACAGATTTTCTCGTATTTCCCTTCACCGACGGGCTGTGGGTGATCCTTCCCTGTACCGCGCATTTTGTGCCTGTCCGAAGGTTCTGCAGGGGAACCGGAGCCGTATACTGGTCGTATTCTCTGGGATAATAATGCAAAAGCTGCCGCAAAGTGGTGACTCCCACTTTTGCGAACAGCTTTTCCGTTTTTTCTCCGATCCCCTTCAGATTTCTTAAAGGTTCGTCTCTCAATTTATTCCACCGAAACCACGCAGTAGTAAATCGGCTGGCCGCCGCAGTTTACTTCCACATCGCAGTCCGGATATGCCTCACCGACCATTTCACCCAGTTTTTCGGCATCTTCCTCGCTCATGTCCGCTCCGTAATAGATGCTGATCAGTTCACTGTCCTCATCCATCATCGCGTCAACGACCTCTTTGGCAACCGTCAGTACGTCCTGTCCTACCGCCAGGATTCCGTGATCGCCGATTCCCATAATATCTCCCTGACGGATCTCCTTGTCGTCGATGTGTGTATCACGCACCGCGTAGGTCACCTGTCCAGTCTTCACCTGTTTGATCGCCTCGGTCATTTCCTCTGCGTTTTCTTCCGCGCTCTTCTCCGGCACATAGCTGATCATCGCAGTGATACCCTGCGGAACCGTAGTCGTCGGAATGACAAATACCTTTTTATCTTTCGTCATCGCCTGTGCCTGGTTGGCTGCCAGGATAATGTTTTTATTGTTCGGGAAGATAAAGATATTCTTTGCATGTACTTTTCCGATTGCCGTCAGCATATCTTCCGTGCTCGGATTCATTGTCTGTCCGCCTTCAATCAGGTAGTCCACGCCCAATTCCTTGAAAATCTGCGCAATACCGTCACCGATGGAAACAGCCAGGAAGCCAATCTCTTTCTGCTCCGCTTCCTCCAGCTCATGGCGGCGTTTTTCGTCCGCCTCCGCCTGCTCCTTGGCGATCTTCTCTGCGTTCTTGATCAGACGCTCCTGATGTTCCTCGCGCATGTTGTCGATCTTCATTCTCGTCAGCTGGCCATAGGTCAGCGCTTTGGAGATTGCCTTGCCAGGATCATTGGTATGTACATGAACCTTGACAATCTCATCGTCCGCCACCAGTACAATGGAATCACCGATGGAATTGAGGAAATCCTTGAATGACAACTCTTCCTCCTCCGGCATCGGCTGTTCCAGCATGATGATGAACTCGGTGCAGTATCCGAATTTGATCTCCTGCTCGGTCTCTTTGGACGGTCTGACAAATTCCGTCTTTGCCTCCGGAGTCTCAAAATTCAGATCGATCTCCTTGCCCAGGAACGCGTCTCTCGCTCCCTCAAGCACTGTGACCAGACCCTGTCCGCCGGAATCCACTACACCGGCTTCCTTCAGTACCGGCAGCATCTCCGGCGTCTGGGACAGCACATACTGCGCGTGAGCGATCACATCCTCGATAAAACTCTCCAGATCCTCGCAGTCCATCGCAAGCTCTGCCGCTTTCGCAGCAGCTCCCTTCGCAACGGTAAGAATGGTTCCCTCCTTTGGCTTCATAACCGCCTTGT
>CABUPZ010000138.1 GCA_902493585.1 uncultured Fusicatenibacter sp.
AGGTATTACCAAAGCTGCAGTCCAATTTCTTCATTTCCCTGATTGAAGGAAGAGTCAGAGAAGAGGACTATGAACGATTCCTTTTGGATTATCAGGTGGATATGAAGGGACCTTTGTTTTGCTGTATTATCTTTCATACCTCGGAAAATGATGTGCCGGATGGGATGAATCCCTTATTATTGTCCATGTCTGTGGAACGGGAGATCAAACAGCGGCTGTAATTGCCAGGAATTCATCTATATGGGTAATACCATTCTGATTATGGAACTCCATTCAGAAGATGAGATAGCTCAATTGACGGACAAGTGTGACCGGTTCTGCCGCTGGGCATGGAGAATTATGGGGGCGGCGGTTACCGCAGGGGTCGGAACCGTCTGCAACAATCTGTACGATATCAGTATTTCCTACGAGGGAGCCAGAGAGGCGGTATCCTACCGTGTCCTGTACGGAACGAAACGAGCCATCAATATCGCAGAGATCGTTCCCAAAGAGTCAAAAAAGGCGGTTCCCTTAGAAGAAACAAAGATGCAGGAGCTGTTTCGTGCCATCCATGTAGGGGATCAGGAAAAGATCCGGAAAGAAGCCATCAAAGAGACAGAAAAGCTCCATAAGAATGCAGCCACCATCAGCCAGTACAATCTGGCCACCATGGAGATTGTCAGCGGCTTTTTCAAATTTTGTGCCAATAATTCCATGGATTTCAATGAAATTTCCGGAAATGTACAGAATCTTTACGAAAGAGTGACTCAGCTGGATGAAAGCTCTATGACAAACTGGATCATCAATATGTCTATGGCGATCAGCGAAAAACTGAGAAGTACCAGAAACAGTACCTCCAGACGGATCATCACCGATGCGCAGAACATCGTAAAAGACAGATATATGGAACCGGCGCTCTCGCTGGATGATGTGTGCGCAGATCTTGGGGTGTCCAATTCTTACTTTTCGTCCATCTTTAAAAAGGAGACCGGTCAGTCCTTTGTCTCCTATCTTACCGATTACCGAATGGACAGGGCAGAAGAAATGGTGCTGAACACCGATGAAAAAAGCTATAAGATCGCAGAAAAAGTAGGATATCAGGATGCGAACTACTTCAGCTATGTATTCAAAAAGAAATTCGGTGTTTCCCCTTCCAAATACAGAGCTTCCGGAAAATAAAAAGACGGAAAGCAGAAAGAGCAAGCACAGAAAGACTCCGAGAGTACATCAGGCAGAAAAGAGGGAACAGGTGAAAGGGAAAATACATGAAAGATAGAAAAAGAAATCCGGATTCCCGGAAGAATATCGTATTTAACATACAGTCGATCATCCTGTCTGTCCTTATGGCGATTTCACTGGTTACGATCATTGTAATGGGATTGCTGCTTTACCATCGATTCAAGCTGGCTCTGGAAAAAACAGCGGTAGACAACACGGAAGCTACCGTGGAGGCTACCGTAGACCGGTTAAATGCAGATCTGCTGGATATCCGGCAGATCCTGAACGGGGCAAACTACAACGTAGTCCAGCAGTTTGATATATCCAGCCGGGAATTCTCGGAGCAGTTCAGTCTGCTCTATGAGACCAATTCCGATAAGATTCAGAGCCTGGCTTTGTATGACCCAAAAGGAAATCTGATTGCATCGGAGCCGGTGGCGGCAGAAAAGAAAAATGTGAAGGTGCAGACGCAGGAATGGTATAAAAATGCGGAAGATGCCATTGAAAATATACACTTTTCCACACCGCATATCCAGGAGCTGTTTGAGGACGGCTCTTATCGGTACCAATGGGTCGTTTCCCTGAGCAGGTATGTAGATGTCAACAAGGGAGAGACACCGGAAACCGGTATTCTTTTACTGGATATGAAATATTCTGTGATCAGGGACGTGATGAAGCAGATCAATGACTGTTCCGGCGGAATCTACTATTATCTGATCAGTCAGGACGGAGAGATGATCTATCATCCCCGGGGAACGGAATTAAACCGTGGATTATTTGAAGAAAACAGTCTGGAAACGGCAAAATACGAGGACGGAACCTATGAGATCCATTCCAACAGTCAGAATGAGACCGTGATCGTCGGCAGCGTAGCCTATACAGGCTGGAAAATGATCGGTGTTGTGCCGGAGAGTGTGCAGGCGGCAAACTACAAGAACTTCCGTTACTATGTATTTGCTACTGTTCTGGTTCTTATGGTCATGCTTTTGGAGGGAAACCAGCTGGTTTCCCGGAAGATATCCAAACCGATCCGGGAGCTGGATGCTTCCGTCAAGGCCCACGAGGCAGGAGGAAAACCGGATATCTATATCGGCGGCTCCTCGGAGATCCGCCATCTGGGACATTCTGTGCAGAAGTCCTATGAACAGATCGAAAAACTGATGGACGAGATCATCCGGCAGCAAAATGAACGAAGAAAAAGTGAACTGGATGCCCTGCAAAGCCAGATCAACCCCCATTTTCTGTATAATACACTGGAATCCATCACGTGGATGGTGGAAGCCCAGGAAAATGAAGCAGCGGTTCGTATGATTTCTGAACTGGCAAAATTGCTTCGTGTCAGCCTATCCCGCGGTAAGACCATCATTCCCATTAAGGATGAGCTGCAGCACAGCAGAAGCTATATGAATATCCAGCTGGCCCGGTACAAAGAGCGGTTTAAAACAGAATTCCGAATCGAGGAAGAGATCGAAAACTGCTGCATCGTAAAGCTGGTGATCCAGCCCATCCTGGAAAATGCCATCTATTATGGCGTCGGAAATATGGATGAGGATGATGACGGCATGATCATCGTCAGCGGAAAAAAGAAAGACGAGGACATTCTGATCACCATCGAAGACAATGGGATGGGCATGCGGGAAGAAGTCCTGGAAAATATTCTGACGGATAACAGCAAGGTTCCGAAGCACGGTTCCGGCGTGGGCGTAATCAATGTGCATTCCAGAATCCGGCTGATGTTTGGCGAAGAATATGGACTTTCCATAGAAAGCGAACCGGACGAAGGAACAAGGGTTACGATCCGTATTCCGGCAATCCCATATACACCGGAAAACGCAGAAGCATTGGAATTACAAAAATACATACAGAGGAGACCGGGCGGATGAAAAAGAACAGAATGAAATTTCTTATAATTGAGTTTCTTTTGCTGCTGCTGGCAGTATTCTTTGTATGGAAGATTTTCGATCAGAACGTAGCAGAGCCCCGGATTGCGGTGATTCTTCCGGAGTCCGGTGACAAACGCTGGGATGCCCTGATCAAGGGAATGAAGCAGGCTGCGGCAGAGAACAACGTTCATATGATCATCTGCAATACGGAAGAGATCGACGGGCCGGAGGTGGAAAGAGAATTTATCAGGGAACAGAAGGACAACGATATTGATGGCTTTATCATATATCCGGCACCCGGTCATGAGACGGAAAATATGCTGAAAAAAGAGTGTGGAAAGAAACCGTATCTGCTGATTGCAGATGGTCTGGCGGTAAAAGAAGGAAAAACTGCCAGTCCCACGATCCAGCCGGATTACCGGGAGATCGGAAGATGGCTGGGAGAACGGCTGAGAACAAAAAAGCAGAAGGTCGGAATTATCGCCGATTGGAAAATGTCCGAGGCTGTACAGGCTGAGATTTGTGGATTGAACGAGGCGCTGGAAGGCAGCGAAAGCAAGATCAGCTGGTGTATTTACCGGAGAAAAGAACAGGATATTGTGGAGCGGATTAAGAAGGAAACAAAAGCGGATGCCCTTGTCGTCCTGGATGCAGGAATCTTGGAGGAGTTTGGAGAGCAGGCAGAAAATGGAACATACGAGGGCGCAGAGCTCTATGGAGTGGGTTACAGTCTGAAGACGATTGCACTTCTGGATAACGGAAACATTCAGGGGCTGGCTGTGCCGGACGGATATGAAATCGGCTATAAAAGTGTGGAAGAAATAACCAAAAGGATCGAGCACAGGTCTTATAAAATGCAAGGATATATAACCGAATATCAGGTACTTGGCAAGGAAAATTTCTCTATGGACGAAGATTTAGAAAGGTTTTTATATTCCTATGAATAAAAAGAAAAGAAGGGTGGCAGTATTATTATCTGCCACGATAGGGAGTGCGGTGCTTGTGCTGTCGGGGTGTTCCGGCAAGTCGGACCAGACAGAGAAAACCCTGCGGGTCGGAGTGATAACCTACACGCAGGATGATCCTTTTATCAATGCATTGACGGATGAACTGAAGGAG
>CABUPZ010000139.1 GCA_902493585.1 uncultured Fusicatenibacter sp.
GGGTACGCATGGATCAAAGATCCTCCAGCAATATGGTGAACGGACCGTCGTTGACCAGCGAAACTTTCATTTCAGCGCCGAAAATGCCGGTTTCCACCACAGGTACCTGCTCGTTCGCTTTCTGAATGATATATTCATACAGCCGCTGTGCAGATTCCGGATCACCAGCATCTGTGAAACTTGGGCGGTTGCCTTTTTTGCAGCTTGCATAAAGGGTAAACTGTGATACAAGAAGCAGTTCCCCGCCGACATCCTTCAGAGAGAGATTGGTCTTTCCGTTTTCGTCTTCGAAAATGCGGAGACCCAGAAGCTTTTTCAGATACCGGTCAGCGATTTCCTCCGTATCCCCCTGCCCTACCCCAAGGAAGACCAGGTAGCCTTTTCCGATTTTTCCGACAATTTTATGTTCCACTTCTACGGATGCTTCCGTGACACGCTGTACTACAAATTTCATTTGTTGTCTCCTTTTCTGTTCCTTTGAATGGATGATAAATAATGATACCAGAGAAGCCGATTTTTGACAAGTTCCCGACGGCAGAAAACAATTTTCAAAGGCAACAGTTCAGCTGGCTGAACTGTTGCAGTAAATGCACAGACCTAACTGAGCGGATACTTTCAAAGTAACTGTTCGGACAGGCTCAGGATTATTTACAAACGCAAGACTTTCCGATATAATAAACCGTACATGTTTTTATATTTTAACTAGATTGGAGAAAATTTTATGAAACTTCAGCAGCTTTTAAGCTATACAAGAAAAGCCGTAGATGAATATCAGATGATCGAGGAAGGGGACCGGATCGCGGTGGGAATCTCCGGCGGAAAGGATTCCCTGACCCTGCTTTACGCGCTGCACGGTCTGAAAAGGTTCTATCCGAAGCATTTTGAACTGGAAGCCATTACCGTAGATCTTGGATTCAAAGGCTTTGATCTGAGCCGTATCGAGGCGTTGTGCCGGGAACTGGAGGTTCCCTATACCATCGTCCGGACAGAGATCGCTCAGATTATTTTTGATGAAAGGAAGGAAACCAATCCCTGTTCCCTGTGTGCAAAAATGCGTAAGGGAGCCCTGAACCAGGCGATCAAAGAACGGGGCTGCAACAAGGTCGCTTACGCGCATCATAAGGATGATATTGTGGAGACGATGCTGATGTCGCTGATTTATGAGGGACGTTTTCACTCCTTCTCTCCGAGAACCTATCTGGACCGGATGGATCTGACTGTGATACGGCCGATGATGTTCGTGGACGAAGCGGATGTGATCGGGTTCCGGAACAAGTATCAGCTTCCGGTGGAAAAGAGCCCGTGCCCGGCGGACGGATATACCAAACGGCAGTATGTCAAAGAACTGCTTGCCCAGCTGAATCGTGAGAATCCGGGCGTTAAGGAACGGATGTTTTCTGCTGTCCTGAACGGCAAGATTTCCGGCTGGCCGGAACGGGTTCCGCACAGGCGATGAAAAAGAAACTTTCCTTCCGCAGCAGGATGAGCCGGATAAAGAAGGAGGATATCCTGCTGCAGATTATTTGTGATACGGCGATCCCTCGATGATCCGGTATCCGCGATAGATCTGTTCCAGCAAGATCACCCGCATCAGCTGGTGAGGAAAGGTCATTTTCGAAAAACTCAGCGCGTAATCGGATCTTTGAAGCACATTGTCTCCAAGACCGATGGAGCCTCCGATCACAAACATCAGATGGCTTTTTCCCTGGATCCCCAGCTGTTCGATCTTTCGGGCAAAGGTTACAGAGTCCAGCATGTGACCGTCGATTTCCAGTGTGATCACATAGGCGTCGTCCCGGATGTGTTTTAAGAGCCGCTCTCCTTCTTTTTGCCGGATCGCCTGTTCCACGGCAGGGCTGGCTGCGTCCGGTGTTTTTTCATCGGCGACTTCAATGATCTCAAGTTTGCAGTAGCGTCCAAGGCGTTTGGTGTATTCCGAAATCGCGTCTTTCAGATATTTTTCCTTGATTTTTCCAACTGTGAGCAGTGTAATTTTCAATTGGTCCTCTCCTTTCGGTAAGTATTGGATCGAAGCAAGAGCTGCAGCCAAAAGAATGACTGGTAAGAAAAGAGCCGGATCTGCAGCGGTGGTGCAACCGTTCAGCTGTCTGAACTGCTGCGCGGCGGCACACGCCTGTTTTTCCGCTGTAAATCCGGCTCTTTTTTATACGTGTTCTGTCATATTCAAACGATCGTTTTCAGAGATTACTCTTCGTAGTCCAGGCAGGCACGGTCGCAGACGAAAGGTCTTACATAGGTATCCGCGACTTTTACATGTTCCGGATGGCTGCCGTAGACTGCCACATCCTCCGGTTTCTCCAGCGTTGTCACAAGCGCCATGTCATGGGTGCTGGAAGCCAGCGGAGCCGATACAAATCTTGCGGTAAGCAGCCCTGGAACCTTTCCTGTCAGGCCTTCCAGGTGTTCCGCCATCTCTTTCATACGTTCGCTTTTTTCTTCTTCGGGAACTTCCGGACGGAAGTTCCACATCACAATATGATGTACCATAGAGGTTACTCCTGTTTTCCCATGATATATTCGTGGATGCCTTTTGCTCCGGCTTTTCCTGCGCCCATCGCAAGGATAACGGTAGCGGCTCCTGTCACTGCGTCTCCGCCGGCATATACGCCTTCTTTGGAGGTCTTTCCGAACTCTTCATCTGCGATGATACATTTTCTTCTGTTCACATCCAGACCATAGGTGGTGGAGGAGATCAGCGGGTTCGGAGAAGTTCCAAGAGACATGATGACGGTGTCGACTTCGATCTCAAACTCGGAACCAGGGATCTCTACCGGACGTCTTCTTCCGGAAGCATCCGGCTCGCCAAGCTCCATACGGATGCAGCGGATACCGGTTACCCAGTCATTTTCGTCCACAAGGATCTCCACCGGATTGGTCAGAAGGTCAAAGATAACGCCTTCCTCTTTCGCATGATGTACTTCTTCCACACGCGCCGGAAGCTCAGCCTCGGAACGGCGGTAGATGATATGTACTTCCGCACCAAGACGCAGGGCTGTTCTCGCAGCATCCATTGCCACGTTTCCGCCGCCGACAACAGCGACTTTTTTACCGTGAGCGATCGGTGTATCGTAGTCCTCGCGGTATGCTTTCATCAGGTTGTTTCTGGTCAGATATTCATTTGCAGAGAATACGCCGTTTGCCTGTTCTCCCGGGATTCCCATGAACATCGGAAGACCTGCGCCGGAACCGATGAAGACAGCCTCAAAGCCTTCCTCCTGCATCAGTTCGTCGATGGTTACGGATTTTCCGATGATGACATTGGTTTCAATTTTTACGCCGAGAGATTTTACGTTCTCGATCTCTTCTGCAACGACTTTATCCTTCGGAAGACGGAACTCCGGAATTCCGTAGCTCAGTACACCGCCGGCTTTGTGCAGTGCTTCAAAGATGGTTACGTCATAGCCCAGACGCGCCAGATCGCCGGCACAGGTAAGACCTGCAGGACCGGAACCGATGACAGCGACTTTGTGCCCGTTCTTTTCGGTGGGAGCGGCCGGTTTGATTCCGTTTTCTTTTGCCCAGTCCGCAACGAAACGCTCCAGTTTTCCGATGGAAACCGGATCGCCTTTGATACCGCGGATACATTTTCCTTCACACTGGCTTTCCTGTGGGCAGACACGTCCGCAGACTGCCGGAAGTGCGCTGGACTCTCCGATGATCTTATAGGCTTCTTCGATATTTCCTTCTTTTACCTGGGAGATGAATCCCGGGATATCAATGTTTACCGGGCAGCCGGTGATACATTTTGCATTTTTACAGTTCAGGCAGCGGGAAGCTTCTTCCATTGCCTCTTCTTTGTTATATCCGAGACATACCTCGTCAAAATTTGTCGCACGTACCTTTGGATCCTGCTCACGGACCGGTACTCTTGTTAATCCTTTTGCCATTATTTGTCACCTCCGCAATGTCCGCATCCGCCGTGATGCGTGTCGCCTTCTTTTAATCTCAGGATCGCACGTCCTTCTTCTGTCTTATACATCTGCTGACGCTTCATTGCTTCGTCAAAGTTGATCAGATGTCCGTCAAACTCGGGACCGTCCACACAGGCAAATTTTACTTCTCCGCCTACGGTCACACGGCAGGCACCGCACATTCCGGTTCCGTCTACCATGATCGGGTTCATGCTGACAATT
>CABUPZ010000140.1 GCA_902493585.1 uncultured Fusicatenibacter sp.
AGACGGTATACGGTATCATTGTTGAGTTTTTCTCCCTGGTCATACAGCTGGCGAAGAGAAACCATCACATCCGCCGCCAGTTTTACATCCGTCCCGGAAGCGCCTTTGATCTCCACCCGGGAATCTCTCAGGCTGATCACGACCGGCAAAGCTTTTTCGATCATCTTGACAAAACTGTCCTGCATGCCAAACACAGCCTGCTGCTGGTCAATGGTGTCAAATTCTATCTGTTTTGTTTCCAACCATGTTTCCCCACTTTCCACTCTTTCTGCAAATCAACGGACGGCCGCCGTCTGAAAGATTTTTACTGCCGGATATGCTCCGCTGTCTTTTCTTTACAGCGCGTCCTTTTCAATTTCCTGTCCGTCCCTCCAGATACGCTCCAGATCATAGAACAGACGGTTCTCTTCATCAAACAGATGGATGACCACATCGCCGTAATCAAGAAGGATCCAGTTGGCATTCTGATAGCCTTCCGTCTGTTTTGCCTGATATCCGGCTTTTGCAAGGACCTCGTCCACATTGTCCGCCATCGCCTGCACCTGATTCCGGTTGTTTCCGCTGGCGATGATAAAGTAATCCGCCAGAGTGGAAATCTGTCCGATATCCAGGATCCTCACATCCACTGCCTTTTTATCTTCCAGCGCCTCCACTGCCAGGCGCGCCATTTCCTTTGCCTGATTCATTTTACCTCCTTCCCGACGCACTCGCTGCGTCATCCAGGTAGATTTGGAAGTTTACTTCCAAACTTTCACCTCGCTTTTTCTGCTGTCATGCAGCTCTCTGTAATATTCATATGCTTCTTCCGTCTTTTTATCCAGATCCTCCGGATTGGAAGAAAGATACTCCATACTGTCCGCCAGAATCTGGTACATACATTCTTCCAGATCTGCAAACGCCAGCCGCCGTATCTCGTCCAGCCTCGGAGCCTTGTCCCGCTGCGGTTCAATGTAGTCCGCAATATAGAGGATCATCTCCAGCTTCGACATTTCCGGTTTTCCTGTTGTATGCCAGGTGATCGCGTCAAGAATTTCCGGATCCTCCACTCCATACTTTTTCCCGGCCAGATAAGCGCCTAATTTCGCATGGAGCAGGAACGGATGATCCAGTTCAAACTCCGTCACCGGCACCTGATGCTTCCGGCACATGGAAATCTTTTTCTCATTGGGAATGCATTTTGCACAGTCGTGGAGCAATCCCGCCAGCTGTGCCTGCTCCAGGCTCACGCCCCAGACCATCGCAAGAGAAGCCGCGGTAAACATCACGCCCAGCGTATGATGGTAACGGCCGGCATCCAGTTCTTTCTGAAGCTTTTTATCGATTTCCCACAAATTCATCTTTTCTGCCATAATCATCTCCCGCTCTCAGCAATGTAACTCATCTCTCTGACGGTATAACTGATGTTCTTCCATATATGCAATGACGGAATCGGGCAGATAGTACCGGACCGTCTGACCGTCCCGGATCCGATCCCGGATGTTGCCCGATGAGATATCCAGATTTGGCGTATCCAGCTTCAGGAATTCCCCGTGGAATCTCTCCCTGTTCTTTGCGATCGCCTCATCCAGTTTTTCACTGCTCACCTGATTTCTCGTTGCCACAACAATCTTGCAGGCAGCGCAGATTCTCCCCGGCTCTTTCCATTTGTGGAAATCAAACAGGGAATCCGCGCCGAGAATAAAATAAAATTCCGTATCCGGATAGCAGCGGTTCAGCTCTTCCAGTGTCCGATAGGAATACGTAAAGCCGTCCGCATTCATCTCCGCCATGCAAAGGGCAAAATGGGGATTTCCGGCAATCGCCCGTCTCACCATTTCCACCCGCTGTGCGTCGGTGGCACGCCCCGCCCGGTTCTGCTTGTGCGGAGGATTTCCCGCAGGCATGAACCATACCTCGGACAGCCCGAACTGTTCATAGGCTCCTTCTCCCAAAATCAGATGTCCGATGTGGACCGGGTCAAACGTGCCTCCCATAATACCGATTTTTCTGGATTTTTTCTCCATACATTTCGCTTCCTTACGGCAACTGGATCTTCTTTTTGTCCTTCTTGCCTTCTTTATACAAAACGATCTTCTTTCCGATCACCTGAACGACCTGTGACTTGGTGCGCTCCGCAAGTACCGAAGCGATTTCTTTCGGATCGTCCAGACAATTCTGGAGCACGCTGATCTTGATCAGTTCTCTCGCCTCCAGCGCCTCAGCGACAGAAGCGGTAAACTCCGGTGTGACGCTTCCTTTTCCCACCTGGAGGATCGGCTCCATCACCATCGCAAGGCTCTTCAAATAAGCTCTCTGTTTACTTGTCATCGGATTTTCCCGCAGCAGCCACCCTCTGCAGCGCCGGCTGCCGCACTTCCTTTCTCTTATTTATAATAGTCAAATTCCAGCCCATACATACGGACGGTATCGCCCTCCTGGATGCCAGCCTGTTCCAGCTCGTCCAGAATTCCCGTATCCTTCAGGAACCGCTGGAAGAACGCAAAACCTTTCTCGGAATCCAGATTGGTATAGCCAAGCATCTTCTCAATCTTCGGTCCTTCCACAACAAATACATGCGGATTCTTCTCATCCTGCTCTACGGTGTACGGGAGATTCTCCACCATCAGCACATCTTCCGGGAAGAACTCCTGTTCAAAGACAAGACGTTCCTTCGGCATCTTGTTCAGCAGCTCCTGGACATAATACAGCAGCTCTTTCAGACCTTTGCCGCTGACCGCCGAGATCGGGAACACGCGGATTCCCTTCGGCTCAAACTCCGCTTTCAGACGGCTCACCGGATCGTCTCCGTCCATATAAATTGCATCGATCTTGTTGGCCGCGATGACCTGCGGACGGCCGGCAATCTCCGGATTGTAGGCTTCCAGCTCCTTGTTGATCTTGTAAATGTCGTCGATCGGGTCTCTTCCCTCAGTAGACGCTGCGTCCACCACATGGATCATCACGCGGGTACGCTCAATATGGCGCAGGAATTCATGACCAAGGCCGACGCCTTCTGACGCGCCCTCAATCAGTCCCGGAATATCCGCGATGACGAATCCGCCGCATCCTTCCATATCCACCACGCCCAGATTCGGCGTCAGAGTGGTAAAATGGTAATTGGCGATCTTCGGCTCCGCGTTGGTAACTCTGGAGAGCAGCGTGGACTTTCCCACATTGGGGAACCCGATCAGTCCCACATCTGCAATCACCTTCAGCTCCAGCCGTACCTCCAGCTCCTGCGCCGGCTGCCCTGGCTGTGCGTATTTTGGCACCTGCATCGTTGCCGTGGCATAGTGCATGTTGCCGTTTCCGCCCCGGCCGCCTTTGAGGACAACCTGGCGGCGGTTCTCTCCGGACATATCAGCGATTACTTTGCCGCTGGCAGCTTCCATAACCACCGTTCCCTCCGGCACCTTCAGGATGATATCAGAACCGTTGCCTCCGTGGCAGCGTCGCTTTCCTCCCGGTTCGCCGTCCTGGGCGGAGAATTTTCTCTTATGGCGATATTCAAACAACGTATTCAATCCCTCGTCCACTTCGAAGATCACGTCGCCGCCCTTTCCTCCGTCGCCGCCGTCCGGGCCGCCATTGGGCACAAACAGCTCCCTGCGGAAGCTCACATGGCCGTCGCCGCCCTTTCCGGAACGGATAATAATTTTTGCTCTGTCTGCGAACATTTCAATCTCCTTCTTTTCGGAAAACAGTTATAAAAACGGCTTCAAACCCTATTAAGATTTGAAGCCGCATGTGTCATTACTCTTCTGCTGCTACAGGATATACAGAAACCTGCTTTTTGTCACGACCTTTTCTCTCGAAAGATACACGGCCGTCAACCAGTGCGAACAGTGTGTCATCTTTACCGATACCTACGTTGGTACCCGGATGGATCTTGGTTCCACGCTGTCTGTACAGAATGTTTCCAGCTTTTACAACCTGTCCGTCAGCTCTTTTTGCTCCTAATCTCTTAGACTCGGAATCTCTACCGTTCTTGGTAGAACCAACTCC
>CABUPZ010000141.1 GCA_902493585.1 uncultured Fusicatenibacter sp.
CATCGTTTCGTTCCTCCTGCTGTATTTGTTTTTGAGCATCGAAAAAGGCCTCAGGTACGAGACCTGAGACCTTTCAATGAGCTGGGCTACCTGGATTCGAACCAGGAACTGACGGAGTCAGAGTCCGTTGCCTTACCGTTTGGCGATAGCCCATTGCCTTGCGACAAGATGTATAATACACTATCGCAAGAGAAAAGTCAACACCTTTTTTGAAATTTTTTTATTTTTTTCAAAAAACTGACTTTTGGAACATTTTGGAAGGGATTTGACGGCTCAACCCGGCCGTTGTCACTCTCCCGCCACGTATTTTTTGTCGATGTTGACGACGCATTCATACTTCTCATCCATTTCCTTCATCAGCGCCCCGATCTGCCCTATCACGCGATCACAGTCTTTCTTCTTATAAGAATACGGGATTTCAAGATCAAAAATCAGCTTCTTTTTCTCCGCCCCGCTGATCATACGGAAATCGTGGAAGGAAAGCTCCGGATCGAGAATGGAAATTACGTTTCTTACCTTCTCCTTTGTCGCAAGAACCGTCGCATCGTGGATCTCCACCGGATCCATGTGGATGACCAGCAGAATCCCCAATTTTTCACCGACCTCATGTTCAATGCGGTCGATAATATCATGCGATACCTCGATATCGACATCTCGCGGCACCTCCGCATGGATCGATGCCATACTTCTGCCAGGCCCGTAGTTGTGGACAATCAGATCATGGGTTCCTACAATTCCTTCATAGGAAGCAACCTCTTTCATGATCCGTGCATACAGATCCGGATCTGCGCCCTGCCCGATCAGCGGTTCCAATGTATCTTTTGCAATGGAAATACCGGACCACATAACGAGTACCGCCACAACAAGTCCTGCGATTGCGTCGATATTAACCGAAAGGAAATGGCAGATCAATGTAGAAGCGATCGTTGCGCTCGTCGTGATCACGTCGCCCATGGAATCCGCCGACGTTGCCAGCATCACCTTCGACTGAATGCGGTTTCCCAGTTTTCGGTTGAAAAGCGCCATCCACAGCTTTACACCAACCGAGAGCACCAGAATCAAAAACGGAACCATCTGAAATGTGATCTCTTCCGGATTGCGAATTTTCTCCAGGGAGCTCTTTAAAAACGTAAAGCCGACTTCAATAACCAGAAACGAAACGATCAGCGCTGCAATATACTCGATCCGCCCATGCCCGAACGGATGCTCTTTGTCGGCCGGTTTGTTTGCCATCTTCACACCAACAAAGCTGATGACCGAAGATGCCGCATCGGAAAGGTTATTGAACGCATCCGCCATGATCGCCAGAGAGTTCATTCCGGCACCGATCAGCAGCTTTGCCGTAAACAGCAGAATGTTGCAGCAGATTCCCACGATGCTTGACAAAATGCCGTAGCTCGTGCGCACATCCGCGTTGTCGGTTTTCTCATAATCTTTTACAAAACGTCTTACCAGAAAATCTGTCATGGTTCCCCCTTCTTTTAAAAAAAGGCCTCCTGCATTGCCGCGGAGCCCTTACGTTTTCTCTGTCTTTTTCTATAGTAGGCAGTGTCGGAAAAAAAGTCAAGCCTAACATATTTTCGGGATTTCTACTAATAATTACAGGGGACTCTTCCGGCAGCATTTGACAATTGAATGAGAGTTTTTCTTTTCCCTCTGCCTTTTGAGTCCCCTATAATTTGATTTTTATTTTACTTTGTAAATTTTAGCCATATCCTGCACATACAGCGGATAGAACCGATAGCCCGCAAAATCGCTCCGAAGAGCAACCTCGCATGCCATATCCTCGATATACAGGTTTGCCGCATCGTCACAGAGCAGTGTTTCCATTTTTTTGTAAAGCTCAACCTGCTCCTCTTCATCCGTGCTGGTCTTAACCTGCTGATACAGTTTATCATACTCTTCGTTGCTGTAGTTGATAAAGTTCTTAGATGATGTTGAGGTAAACCGTTCCAGGAGTGCGCGTCCGGTCAGATAGGCCGCATCAACGCCGACAACCGTGGACTGGAAATTCCGGTCTGCATATACATCCGACAGCCAGCTGTCCCACTCGACCTGCTGAATTTTGGCAGTAACACCGATCGCTTTAAGCTGCTCTACCAGAACCTGGGCTGTATCGATATGCTGCTGATAATTGTTCGGCACTGTAATCGTAAGCTCAAATCCATCTGGGTATCCGGCTTCTTTTAACAGTTCTTTTGCCTTCTCAATATCCTGATTATATCGCTCTGACAGTTCCGGCACATAATATTTTCCAAATGCCGGGAACATGCTGCTTCCGATGATCGTTCCTTTTCCGTCCGCAATCATATCCAGCACTTCCTGACGGTTTGCTGCATAGCAGAGCGCCTGGCGCACCTTCACATTGTTGAGCGGTTCCACGGCATTGTTCAGATACAGCGCCTGTACCAGGTTCATACCGCCGTCATAAATCGTAAAATCGGAATCTTCGGCAAGCTGCGCTGTCTGTGTGGAACTGAGACGTGCATACATGTCCAGTGTTCCGGATTTCAGGTTTGTTACGACTGCATTGCTGTCCTTGACAATTCGAAATGTTACCTTGTCCAGATACGCCTGATTTTCCGTATCCCAGTAATCGCTGAATTTTTCAAGGACAATGTTTTCCTGCGGGGACCGTGATACATAGTGGAACGGGCCTGTTCCGACCGGATCTGCTTCCAGATCTTCCACATGCTCAGGTACAATCGCCACCGTCAGATAGGCAAGAAACTCGGTGTCTGGCTCTTTTAAATAGATGTCGATCGTGCTCTCGTCCGGAATTTCAACCTTGTCTACATTGGAAAATGCCTCTACCAGAGGCGTTCCGTCTCCGTTGATACCCGCACAGCGTTCGATTGAATATTTTACATCCTCTGCAGTGACGGTCGTTCCATCGTGGAACTTGACACCATTCCGGAGCTTGAAGGTATAAACCTTTCCATCCTCCGAGATCGAATGGCTCTCTGCCACCGCATCGTTCAGATTTCCTTCTTCATCGGGCTTTACAAGACCCTCATAAATATTGAATAGGATTTCTTTCGTTCCTGCCGCAACAGATTTGTGTGGGTCAAGACTATCCTCAATGTCCTGAGGAATTCCTACCGTGATGGAACCTCCCATAACAGGTTCCCCTGTCGGGGTTGATTCCGTTGATACCTGAGAACTTGTGGTATCGGAAGAATCTGCTTTCCCATCCTTGCCATCCTGGCATCCGCCAAGTACAACAGTAAGAGCTGCAACTAAAAGCAGCGCAAGTACGCTTCTTCTTTTCTTCATGATTTCTCCTTTTGATACGAGTTCTCTCATTTTGTAATTGTCACGCCTATTGTATCCGACCTGTTCCCAAATAGCAAGTACATTATTGTATACAATCTGGTTTTCTTGTCCTTCTGCCTGGCAGCTATTCCTGCTGTTGATCCGCCGGATTCAGAATCGCCCGCATCTGTTCCGCGCACTCCGGATCAAAGCGGGTTTCTTTTCTTTCTTCCAGCTTCTGGCTGATCTCCTCTGCTGTCTCACCCCATTCTCACCCCATCTTGCATGGCGGTCCGCATAATCTGCCACGCTTAAAATCCGGGCAAGCACCGGAATGTTCTTTCCGGAACGCCCCTCCAGATAACCGCTTCCATCGTAATTTCCCCTGTGATACCGCACCGCCTCCGCGACTTCGTCCGCAATCTGAAGTTCACGGATAATTCTGTATCCGCGGGAAACATACGTCTGATAGATTTCGTACTGCTCCTCTGTCAGGCTTGATTTCTGTATGATCTCGTCCGGGAGGCCCACGGCTCCGACCTCATGCAGAAGCCCCGCATAATAGGCATTCGTACACGCCGTCTCATCGAGTCCCATCCCTTCTGCGATCCTGCGTGAATACGCTGCCGTCTGTTCGCAGTGACGGTCGATCTCCGGAATTTTGGCGCTCAGGGCGCTGTACATCGAGGTGATGACATGCAGCGACATG
>CABUPZ010000142.1 GCA_902493585.1 uncultured Fusicatenibacter sp.
GTTGTCCCTCTGTGCCAGTTCAGACCGGTTCAGCTCATAAGGCGCTGTATCTCCGGCAGCCTTTCGTTCCTCCCAGAACTGCTGAGCCTCATGATTCATCGTATACAGGCTGTAATCCGTCAGGATCCTGTCAGCCAGTCCTGCTTCCTGCAAAAAGGCGCTGGTTTCCAGATTCCGGACAAGAAAACCGCTCAACCCTTCCTGAACCAGTTCCCGGAAAGTATCCCTCCAGGGATTGAGCTGCCCGTCTCTCACCGCGTGGGGCAGAGCCAGCCAGAGTTCTTTTCCCTGCGCTTCTGCGGCAGCCAGCGTTATCAAAACCTCTTCTTTGTAATATTCCTGAGAAAAGCAGAACATATCCGCATAGATCCTGGATATCTCAGGAATCTCCATTAAGGTACGGAGCTGATTCTTTGTTTCCGCCAGCGCAGTCACTTTGATTTCTTTCATCTCTGTATTTTCTGCGTTCTGTTTCGCCGGATCCGCTGTCTTTTTGGGTTCCCGGCGGCGGAACGGCAGCACCAGCTCCTGTTCCAGCCGGTCCAGCGCTTCCCGGCGCAGTTCGCTGAGAAACTGCATGGGAAGGAAGATATCCTCATCCATGATGATATCCAGATGTTCAAAATAAAACGGTGTATTTCCCGTCTTTTCCATCTGGCTGCGCACCCTTTCTTCCGTCAGTGGCTGTTTCTGTGCTTTCTGGATTCCTTCCTTTTCCACGGTCACACAGGCTTCCCCCGCATAGACGGTCAGCGCAGCCGGCATCGTTCCGCACAGCGTCAGATAGCCGCTCACCGGCTCTTTGGGTATCGTATCCAGATAATCCCTCTGGATCTCATAGAACAGCTGCTCGTTCCTGCGTCCTCTCCGGCTTCCGACCGTCTGCTTTTCATTCTTCAGCGCCATCATCTCCCGGCCGTTGCGCACTTTATAATAACTCTGATTAAATCCATCCCGGTTGTAAATATCGTAAAGCTTCTTCAGATCCTCCGGCAGCACCTTGTACCTGCCTGGATTCTGCTCGTAAAGATCCAGATATTTCCGGTAAATGCTCACAACACCTGCCGTATATTCCGGCTTTTTCATCCTGCCTTCGATCTTCAGAGAAGTCACTCCCGCCCGGAGAATCTCTGGCAGCAGCTCCACGGTACACATATCTTTGGGACTGAGCGGATATTCATCGCCCGGTTCCCCCAGCCTTCTGCCTTTCTCATACACCTCGTAAGGAAGACGGCAGGGCTGTGCGCATCTTCCCCTGTTTCCGCTCCTGCCTCCGATCAGGCTGGACATCAGGCACTGTCCGGAATAACAGTAGCACAGCGCTCCATGAACAAAGCATTCTATTTCCAGTCCTGTGGTTTTGTGAATCTTCTGGATCTCTGCCAATGACAGCTCCCGTGCCGGAACCACACGGCTCACCCCCTGCTGTTCCAGCATCCGCGCCGCCGCGGAACCGGTCACCATCATCTGCGTGCTGGCGTGGACCGCCAGATCCGGAAACCAGCGGCGGATTGCCCGCAGCGCTCCCAGATCCTGGACAATGACCGCATCCAGCCCCTGCCGGTAATAAGGCAGAAGATATTCGTAGAGCTGTTCTTCCAGTTCTTCCTCCTTAAAGAGAGTATTGACGGTCAGATACAGTTTTTTTCCATGAAGATGCACGAAATCGATTGCCCGGAGGATTTCTTCCTCCGTCAGATTCTTTGCATACGCTCTTGCGCCAAAAGCCGCACCGCCCAGATAAACCGCGTCCGCTCCCGCCGCCAGAGCCGCCGTCAGCGCCTCATAAGAGCCTGCCGGCGCCAGTAATTCTGTTTTCATCCTCTATCTCCTAAAAACGGGCGATTACCCTTATCTGCAATCCCCCGTTTTCTTTCTTCTTCTTATTTTAACAATTCATCCAGTTCCTCGTTTGTCTTGGCAAGCTGTTCGGAAAGCTCTTCTTTCTCTTTTCTGAGCTGCTCCAGTTCTTCCTTCATGCTCTCCAGACGCACTTTTGTCTCTGCCAGTTCGCTTCGCAGCTCATAGCTCTCCGCATCCTTGGCTTCCATATCCTCTTCCAGCATCTCTGCCTGTTCTCTTGCCTTAAAATAATCATCCGCCACATTCAGGGAAATCAGTGTATGTTTTGTATCCACCGACAGCCGATTGTAGCCCTGAAGCTGGCTCAGTTCGCCAATCTTCTGATTTATGTATGAAGCTACTTTCTGCAGATACTCAGGGCTTTCATAACCGCTGAGCGTGATGATCTTTCCATCTATTAAAACCTGTGTCGTGTTTTTCACTGCCATCTTATTTGTACTTCCTCCAAATATTCTCATATAGATTATCATATAACGAAAATTCCAGAAAAACAACCTTTTTCTGCAAAATCCTCCATCTCCGTTATTCAGACGTCGGAAGCGCAAAACCCAGATGGCGGCAGGCCAGCTCTGTGGCAACCCTTCCACGGGGCGTCCGGTTGATGAATCCGTTCTTGATCAGGTACGGTTCATAAACCTCCTCGATCGTCCCTGCATCTTCTCCGACAGCCGCCGCCAGGGTATCCAGCCCCACCGGGCCGCCGGTAAATTTTTCAATGATCGTGGTCAGAAGCAGACGGTCCGTCTGATCCAGACCATATTTGTCCACCTCCAGGAGATCCAAAGCGAAAGACGCAACCTCCCGGGTGATCCGTCCATCGTATTTCACCTGCGCGAAATCCCGCACACGTTTCAGGATACGGTTGGCAAGACGAGGGGTGCCTCTCGAACGTTTTGCCATCTCCCTGGCTCCCTCCGGATCCACTTCCACATCCAGCACCCGCGCGGAATGCAGGATGATCGCAGCCAGCTCTTCCTCCGTATAAAACTCCAGATGATGGATCACGCCGAAACGGTCCCGGAGCGGAGCAGTCAGAAGACCGGCTCTTGTCGTCGCGCCTACCAATGTAAAATGCGGGAGATCCAGCCGGATCGACCGTGCCGATGAGCCTTTGCCGATCATAATGTCAATCGCATAGTCTTCCATCGCCGGATAAAGAACCTCCTCCACCTGCCGGTTGAGACGATGGATCTCGTCCACAAAAAGGACATCCCCTTCCTGCAAATTGTTCAGGATGGCAGCCATCTCACCCGGCTTCTCGATCGCCGGACCGCTGGTGACTTTCATATGCGTCCCCATCTCATTGGCAATAATGCCTGCCAGCGTCGTCTTACCCAGGCCGGGCGGTCCATAGAACAGGACATGATCCAGCACATCCCCTCTCTGCTTTGCCGCTTCGATATAAACTTTCAGATTTTCCTTGGTCTTTTCCTGGCCGATATAGTCGTCCAGCGTCTGAGGACGAAGAGTACCTTCTATTTTGATATCCTCTTCCAGTACCTCTGTGGTAATCATTCTCTTTCCCATACCCGCTCCTTAAAACAGATATTTCAGTGCAGCTTTCAGGACCGCCTCCGTGTCCATATCCGCCGCACCCGCTACCTTCTTCACTGCCTGCAGCGCCTCTGTGCCGGAATACCCCAGAGCCACAAGAGCCTGCACCGCTTCACTGGACGCATCCTCGCCGGCCTGCACTGTCTCTTTCGCCTGAGTTGCGGCAAGCTTCTGTTTAAAAGCTTCCTCCAGACTGAATTTATCCTTCAGTTCCAGGATCAGCTTCTGCGCCGTCTTTTTTCCAATCCCCGGCGCTTTGGCAATCGCCGCCGCATCGTCGGCAAGCACCGCGAAACGAAGCGTATCCGCGCTCATCGCAGAAAGAACCCCGATCGCCGCTTTCGGTCCGATTCCATTGACACCGATCAGCAGACGGTAAACCTGCAGATCGTCGCGGGTCAGAAAACCAAACAGCTGGAGCGCATCCTCCTTGACATTCAGATAGGTATAAATTTTCAGTTCTTCTCCTTCCCGCAGCCCGGAATCCAGGACGCTGGAGGGAACAAATATCTCAT
>CABUPZ010000143.1 GCA_902493585.1 uncultured Fusicatenibacter sp.
TGGACGGTCGGAGGCAAAAGAAGATATTCGCCGGGGTGAACTTCGTAAGAGCGGCGTTCGTCCGCGATAAAAAGCGTTCCTTCCGTCACAACCATCAGTTCAAAATTGACGAGATTCCGTGTCAGGTGCATCCACTCCGGGGACGGGGACTGGAATTTGCCGCAGAGGTCGTAGGTAAAACAGGCGGCATCTGGAAATAAAACAGAGATCATATGACTTTTTCAAACCTTTTCAAACATTCTTGTATTTTAAACGGCGGTCCGTTTTGCTAAAATAAAACTATAGAAAAACAGGAAAACAGCCGTCAAAAGAAGTGTAACGCTTCCCATATCTGAAAGCAAGGAAAATATCTTTTTCAAACCAGGAGGCGGCGGAAGAAAATGAAAAAGGAGACCGAAAAAATGGATCAGAAAAACTTCAGCAAACCATTATCCCTGGCAAAAGTCCAGGTTACCGATGCATTCTGGAAAAAAGAGATGGAGCTTGTCCGCACCGAAGTAATTCCGTATCAGTGGAATGCCTTAAATGACAATGTTCCAGGAGCAGCACCGAGCTTCTGTATGCGGAACTACCGCCGCGCCGGTGAAGTTGAAAAAGAGCGGAAAGCAAAAGGAGACAAATTTGTTCAGATCAAATATCCGCTGGATACTTTTGAGACACTGCCGAAGGATGGCAAAATGGACGGAAGATTTTATGGCTTCCTGTTCCAGGATACCGATTTTACCAAATGGGTGGAGGCAGTTGCGTACTCCCTGACACAGCATCCCGATCCGGAGCTGGAAAAAACGGCAGATGAAGCAATTGAAGCTGTCTGCGCAGCACAGAGAGAAGACGGATACCTCGATACCTACTATCTGATCAACAATCAGGATATGATTTTTACAAACCTTAAGGACAACCATGAGCTGTACTGCTTCGGTCATCTGACGGAAGGCGCCGTAGCCTATTATCAGGCGACCGGAAAAGACCATCTCTTAAAAGCAGCAGAGCGTTTCGCGGACTTTATTGCCAGCAAACTCGGTCACGGCGAGGGTAAAAAAGCAGGTTATCCTGGTCACGAAATTGCAGAGATGGCTCTGATGCGTCTCTATGATCTGACCGGCGAGCAGAAGTATCTCGATCTTGCAAAATACTTCATCGATGAACGCGGAACAAAACCATACTATTACGATATCGAGCGCGGTCTGACCTGCCCGGAGGGCGAGGAACGATATAGCTACAATCAGGCAAACCGCCCGGTGCGTCAGCAGGATGAGGTGCAGGGGCACTCCGTACGCGCCGTATATCTCTATTCCGGCATGGCGGATGTGGCAAGGGCAACGCAGGATGAGAGCCTGCTGAAAGCCTGTGAAACTCTCTGGAACAACATGGTGCATCAGAAAATGTACGTCACCGGCGGAATCGGTGCCACTCATATAGGAGAGGCATTCTCTTTCAACTATGACCTGCCAAACGATACCGCTTACGCAGAGACCTGTGCATCCATCGGTCTTGTGTTCTTTGCTCGCCGCATGCTGGAGATTCAGGCAAAAGCAGAGTACGCGGATGTGATGGAATTAGCCCTCTACAATGGCGTTCTCTCCGGAATGGCGCTCGACGGAAAGAGCTTCTTCTATGTCAATCCGCTGGAGGTACTGCCGGAGGCATGTCACAAGGATGAGCGGAAATTCCATGTAAAACCGATCCGTCAGAAATGGTTCGGCTGTGCCTGCTGCCCTCCGAACCTGGCAAGAACGGTAAGCTCAGTTGCATCTTACGCATACACGGAAAACGACACAACCCTGTTTGTCCACTTGTACATGGGTGGAACAGTGGAAGAAGAAAAAGTAAAAGCATCCATCACTTCCGAATTCCCGTGGGACGGCCATGTTTCCGTGACCTGCGAGAGCGATACCAAAGAGCCGTACACCTTTGCATTCCGCATCCCGGGATGGTGTGCTTCTTATGAAAAAGAGATTCCAAAAGGCGCAGAAGTGGAAGAAAAAGACGGGTATCTGTATGTGACAAAAGTATGGGCGAAGGGTGAGACGATCCGCCTGAACTTCCCGATGGAAATCCAGTTTTTGGCATCCAATCCGCTTGTACGCGAGGACGCCGGCCGTGTTGCCGTAAAACGAGGACCGGTTGTTTACTGTATGGAAGAAGCAGACAACGGAAAGAATCTGCATTTGACAAAACTCTGTGTGAATGGTGAAAAAACCGCAGAAGCAGCCGATGAGCTGGGCGAGCACTTTGTGCGCGTAACGGCCGAGGGACGTCGCATGAAGCTGGGCGATGCGGAAAAACAGCCGTTGTATCATCTGTATCAGAAAGAGGAAGAGGAAAAGACGAAACTGAAGCTGATTCCATATTATATGTGGAACAACCGAGGTGAGGGCGAAATGCAGGTATGGATCCGCGCATGTGAATAATGGAATAAAGAGATAATAAAAAACTCCGGAAAAGTGATGCTCCTGATACAGGAACCATCGCTTTTCCGGAGTTTTGCTGTATACGAATTATTTTCTGCTTCTCATGGAAAGACTGCCGAAAGCAGAATGGACAGCAGGCAGAATCACAAGAACGACAGCAAGGACGATCATTCGGTCCACAAAGTCGGTCAGAGCCTGTACAACGCAGACGGACAGCGTCAGATTCATACCGAGGCTGTGAAGCAGCTGCACCAGCACAGTGGAGCCGGAGGAAGTAATTCCACCGAAAACAACCGCGGTGATTGTGGAACTTACCACAGTACCCGGAAGTGAGATCACAAGCGCTGCCGGAAACAGCTTCCAGCCCATGGAGCGGAGGGAAAGACTCTCGCTGCGGGATCCTGCCGTATGGGACGGGCGGAGTCTGCGGAATACAAGGCCGGCAACGAGACCGATGACAAGCTGCACCGGAATATAGTAAAACGCATAGACATCACTCGTCATGCCGGAAATGAGTCCGGAGATCAGTCCCGGAACGAGGCCTGCAGCAGGTCCGAACAGAGCGGCTGCCAGAACTGTTCCGATGGAGTCCAGATAAACCGGAAGACGCAGCAGCAGAGCAATGGTACCGCCGAGAATATTGATGACACCGCAGAGCGCGAGTGTAGTGAGCTTTAACGTACGGTTAGTATTCATCATGCCTCGCCTCCCTTCTGAAACATCGTCTCATGTGGGAAGACCGGCGGTGCGGTGAGAATCTGGTCGAGAACCGGTGCGGATTCCTCCTGCGGCACGCCGAGAACGCGCTCAAAGAACATCAGGAAGAAACGGCGCACATCGACCTGCGTCAGAATGTGGCTGTTCGGTGCTTTCTGATAAAAATTCATGGCATCCACAACCGTCTGTCCGATGCAGAGGCCTCCGGTTTCTATCTGCGTATACGCATCAAAACCGCTGCAGAGCGACGGATCCACAAGATAAGCGGCCGCGAGCGGATCGTTGATCACGCATCCGATGACCTTTTCCTGTTTCCAGTGGAAATCAAAGTAGAAGCGCGTCAGCTCCTCAATGCGGGTTCCGACTCCTGAATTTACGCATTTCATATATTCCACAAGATTCGGCGTCAGGACAATTTTTCGTGTGACATCCAGCCCGATCATATGAAGCTTTTTGCCTGCAAGCTGCGGCAGCTCGGAAAACGCGCGGAATACTTCGGCTGCGGCATCCGGGTCGCACCAGTAATTGTACTCGGCAACCGGGGAGCAGTTTCCATGGCTCTTATAGCTTCCGCCCATGGAGACAAGAGACGTCAGGTTTGTCAGGCACTCCGGTGCGCGGGAGATGACTTTTGCAAGGTTCGTCATCGGTCCGAGGGCAAGAATGGTAACATCAGGGGTTGTTTTTAAGGTTTCGATCAGGAAAGAAACAGCGTCCTTGTTTGGCGTAAGGCCTTCGGCATCCGGCCAGCCCGATTCACCGAGACCGTCCAT
>CABUPZ010000144.1 GCA_902493585.1 uncultured Fusicatenibacter sp.
AGTTTTTCCATGCAGGCACCTGTAAAATACTCCAGAATGGTCGCCGCTGTCATTCCAAACAGAAAGATCAGCGGAAGACTTTCCCTCACCGCCAGTGTGCTGAGCAAGATGGTCAGTGCACCAAATCCATAAATCGGAAGGAACGGCCCGTTCAGAAACCCACGGTTGACCCATCTGGCTTTTTTCAGCGACACATAGCAGGACTCCCATACCCATCCGACAAAACTGTACAGATAAAAAAACAGCAGCCACTGTGTAAAATCATATGAATACATAACTCTCCCCTTTTTCTCCCGGTATATTAACGCACGTTAAAAGCAACCGTTCCGTTGGCTGAACAGTTACCTGTTTTCCCCGCTTTGATAAATGGTCCTGCCCGCCTTGATCGTCTGAAGGACTTTGATTTCCCGCAGAGCTTCCGGATCTGTTTGGTACGGATCCCGGTCAAGGAGCACAAAATCCGCAGATTTTCCCGGTGTGATGCTTCCCTTTTCTCTGTCTTCCCCATACTGCCAGGCAGCATGAATGGTGACAGCCTTCAGGGCTTCCTCCACAGGAATGCTTTCTTCTTCCCCAAGGATATATCCCCGGGATGTTCTGCGGGTTACCGCGCACCACACCGTTTCCATCATATCCGGAGCGATCACCGGAGTGTCCTGATGAAACGTGAAACGGATGCCCTGATCCAGTGCGCTTTTGCACGGACTGATCCTCGAAGCGCGAAGCTCGCCGAAATTCTCCCTGTGAACTTCACCCCAGTGATAAACGTGGGCAACAAAGAAGGACGGGATCATGCCCAGTTTCTTTACCCTCTCCAACTGATCCCGACCAAGCAGTTGTGCGTGAACCAGAACCGGATGAATGTCCTGTCCGGGAAATTCCTGTCTTACCTCCTCATAGCATCGGATATACTGTTCACAGGCCGCATCTCCATTACAGTGCGCCAGGATCTGCATCTGATCCCGGAATGCCTGACGGATCGCCGCTTTCGTCTCCTCATCACTGAGGGTGCCATAACCACAGTATCCGTCCTCTGCTCCCTCATAGGGCGCCCGCAGCCATGCAGTCCTGCTCTGCGGAGAGCCGTCCAGAAAGATCTTGTAGCCGCCCAGGCGGACATGGTCACGATAGCCGTTCCGATACGGTTCCAATGCCTGTTTCAGTCCCTCGCCCCGGCGGATATCCGCGTAAAGTACCACGTCCAGATACAGCCGGTCCTGTTCGGTCAACATCCGGTAGAACGGGAGAAGTTCATCGATCATCATTCCCTCCTGCACCGTTGTGATCCCATTGGCGGCATAACGTCTCTGCCCTTCCTCAAACGCACGGGAAAACTCTTCCATAGACGCCATGGGAATCTCCTTCATATACTGAATAAACGCGTTTTCTTCCATATATCCGGTCAGTTTTCCATCCTTTTTTTCAATCATTCCGCCTTCCGGCGCCTGTGTCGTCTCCGTTACTCCCAGTGCTTCCAACCCCCGGGTATTGAAAACGCCCACATGGCCCGACTGGTGTGAGATCATAACCGGATTGGAAGGCAGCGCCGCATCAAGAAGCCACTTGTCCGGATGTCTTTTTTCTTTCAGACGGTTATGGTCGTATCCTTTGCCCTGGATCCACTTGCCATCCGGAATCTTGTGTTCTTCTTTATATGCACGGAGAATGTTACGGATATCCTCGAAGCTCTCCGCCTTCTCCAGATCCGCCTGTAGCATGGCGTTGGCATAGGCACTGAAATGACTGTGGGCATCGATGAACGCCGGCATCATCGTCTTTCCCTCCAGGGAAATCTTTTCCGTTTCCGCCTCTTTCCCGGCAGCCGCTTCCACTTCTTCATACGTCCCTACCGCCAGGATCCTGCCCTCGGACGTCAGAACCGCCTCCGCACATCTTTTCTCATCCATAGTCAGAATCGTTCCGCCATAATAAATTGTCTGCTTCATGCAATCTCCTTTCCAAATCTTCCTGTTCTCTTTTTTTGACACGGGAGTTTTTCCTATTATATCATAAAATTTCTAATAAGTTATAAAATATACATAAATTTTCATGCAATTCCCGACCTTTCCGATAACGGAACGGATAGCCGGCGCCATCTTCTGTTGTAACGTGCACGAAACGCCAAATGGTTCAGCGCAGAATTGTATCTTTTTTCCGCAGTTTCGTTCTGTTTTCCCTCCGCCAAAAGCAGTATACTGTAATCACAAGATAATTATTCAGCGGCCTGCGAATTGCGCACACAGCCAAGGATATGCCGGGCGGCTGCAAGAATAAAATTTTTATTCAACACGGAGGAAACAAAAATGGAACGCAAATGGTGGCATGACAAAATTTTCTACCAGATTTACCCGAAAAGTTTTTATGATTCCAACGGAGACGGAATCGGAGATCTTCAGGGAATCATTCAGAAACTGGATTACCTGAAAGAACTGGGCGTGGATGTGCTCTGGCTTTCCCCGATCTACAAATCTCCCCTGGCGGATCAGGGCTACGACATTTCCGATTATTACGCCATCGATCCGCGGTTCGGCACCATGGAGGATATGGACGAACTGATCGCTGAGGCAAAAAAGCGCGGCATGTATCTGCTGATGGATCTGGTGGTCAACCACTGCTCCGACGAGCATCCCTGGTTTGAGGCGGCAAAAAAGGACCCGGACGGCCCTTACGGAAAATTTTTTTACCTTGCCGACCAAAAAGACGGACGGCCCTGCAACTGGCGCTCCTGCTTCGGCGGCTCCGTATGGGAACCGCTCCCTGGCACAGACAAACAATATCTTCATATCTTTCATAAAAAGCAGCCGGATCTGAACTGGGAAAACCCACAGGTACGGCAGGAAGTTTATAAAAACATCAACTGGTGGCTGGACAAAGGGCTGGGCGGTTTCCGTATCGACGCGATCATCAACATCAAGAAGCCGCTGCCGTTTTGTGATTATACACCGGATCGGGACGACGGTCTCTGCTCCGTAGGCGAAATGCTGAAACATGCCAGCGGCATCGGTGAATTTCTGGCGGAAATGAAACGGGAAACTTTCGCGAAATATGATGCGTTTACCGTCGGCGAGGTTTTCAACATGAAGGACGACGAACTGCGGGATTTCATCGGCCCGGACGGACATTTTTCCAGTATGTTCGATTTCAATGAAACCATCTTCGGCGAGAGCCCCAATGGCTGGTACGATACGAAGAAAATCACCGGGGAAGACTATAAAAACTGCTGTTTTGAAGCCCAGGAACGCACGGAGGGCATCGGCTTTCTCTCCAACATCATCGAGAACCATGATGAGCCAAGAGGCGTTTCCCGCTATCTTCCGGAAGGCGAGCACAGCCCGCGGGCGAAAAAGATGCTGGGCGGATTGAATTTCCTGCTGAAAGGGCTGCCGTTTATTTATCAGGGACAGGAAATCGGCATGGAAAATACCGTCTTTTCCTCCATCAGCGAGGTAGACGATATCTCCACACTGGACCAGTACCAGGTGGCGTTGGACGCAGGTCTCTCTCCGGAGGAAGCACTGAAAGCTGTCTCCGCCTACAGCCGCGACAACGCCAGAACCCCGGTGCAGTGGGACGATTCCCCGCAGGCGGGATTCACCACCGGCACTCCATGGCTGAACGTCAATCCCAACTACCGCCGGATCAATGTCGCCGCTCAGGAAAAGGATGAGGAATCCGTTCTCTCCTTCTACAAAAAACTGATTGCCCTGCGCAAGCATCCGTATTACAAGGACACTCTGGTATACGGCAGGCTGATCCCGTACCACAGAGAGCAGAAACATCTGATGGCGTATTACCGGAAAGATGAGAAACATACACTTCTGGTGATGGGAAATTACCTGAATAAGCCTCAGGATGTCACGCTGGAAAAAGAGCCGGGAACGATCCTTTTGAA
>CABUPZ010000145.1 GCA_902493585.1 uncultured Fusicatenibacter sp.
GGATGACCAGGAACGGGTGCTCGGGTATGCGTTCTGTATCTTTCAGCAGCACCTTAACGACAACATTCTCACCGATATCCGCACGTTGTATATTGATGATCTCTGCGTGGACGAAGCAGCCCGCGGGCAACATATCGGAAAGTCCCTGTACGAGGCGGTGCTGGCTTTCGCAAAAGAGAGCGGTTGTTATAATGTAACCTTGAATGTCTGGGCATTGAACGAAGGTGCTATGAAATTTTATGAGAAATGTGGGCTGAAGCCCCAGAAGGTGGGAATGGAAACGATTCTCTGACAGAATCCCCATAAACTGCGGCACACATTCTGCAGATAGCTTGTTTTCAAATATGTTTTGGAAAGCTCCGTTTGCGGAGCTTTTTCTTTTTGAAAGTTTAACATTATATTCATATTTCTGTGCTAGAGTGTGCTTGAAAATCCAAATACGATCGAAGGTAAGAGCAAGTCAGGAGGATATGAGATGGTAAAAATATTAGTAGTGGAGGATGATGTCCGGCTGAATCGCCTGGTATGCCGCCTGCTGTCCGACCAAGGCTATCAGTCAATCGGATGCGGCAATGCCGCAGAGGCTTTTGATGCGATGGAACATGAGCCTTTTGATATGATTATTACAGATGTGATGATGCCCGGAATGGATGGATTTGAATTTGCCGACGCGGTTCGCCAGCAGGATCGGGAGGTCCCGATCCTGTTTATGACGGCGCTGGATGACATGGCATCAAAGCGGAAGGGCTTCCGGATTGGAATTGACGATTATATGGTGAAACCGATCGAACTGGATGAATTGCTGCTGCGCGTGGAGGCGCTGCTTCGCAGAGCGGGCATTGCCAATTCGAAACGCCTGTGTGTGGGAAATCTGGTGATGGATTCGGAGGAGCGGATCGCTTATGTGGACGAAGAGGAGGTGCCGCTGACCGTCCGTGAATTCGATATTCTTTACAAACTGCTTTCTTATCCGAAGAAAACGTTTACCAGAGCACAGCTGATGGACGAATTCTGGGGCTATGAGACGGAATCTGATTCACGGACCGTGGACGTTTATATTACGCGGCTGAGGAATAAATTCAAAGCCTGCACTGCCTTTGAGATCGTGACAGTGCATGGGCTGGGTTATAAGGCGGTACTGCATGAAAACGGAAAGTAAAAAAGAAATACGGAAGGCAAGGGGAATTACCCACAGTATTTTCTCATGGAAAAACTATGGGATGTTTCTGATACTGACGGTGTTTGTGTGCAGCTGTTCCCTGATGTTGTACGGCAGCATCCTCCATCGGTATACCGGAGCCTACAGCGAAATCCTGCTTCCACTTATGATCATCGGAAATATGCTTCTTCTGGCTTTTTTGATCTGTCTGATCGATGGGATCCGGAAGAAGATCATGATCGAAAAGCCGGTCCATGAAATTATGGAGGCGGTGGAGCGTATCTCAAGAGGAGATTTTTCCTATCGTGCGCCGGTCCGGCATAAAGGAAAGTGGCGGGATGAGTTTGATATGATCCTGGAGGGCATCAATCAGATGGCGGAGGAACTTGGCAATGTGGAGGCGCTGCAGACGGACTTTATCTCCAATGTTTCCCATGAACTGAAAACGCCTCTTGCGGTGATCCAGAACCATGCATCCATGCTTCAGAGTACTGCCCTTGATGAGGAGCAGAGAAGGGAATATCAGAAGATCATCGCAGATACCGCACGGCGTCTGTCAGGACTGGTCATGAATATCCTGCGTCTGAACCGGCTGGAAAATCAGGAGATTTACCCGAAATCAAAAATGTATCCGCTGGGGGAACAGCTTCGGTGCTGCCTGCTGAATTTTGAGGAGAAATGGGAGGAAAAGGATCTGGAACTGGAAATCGATATTGATGATCTGGATCTCTTTGGGGACGAGGAACTGCTGGAGATCGTGTGGAACAATCTGATCTCAAATGCGATTAAATTCACCGATTCGGGCGGGACGATCCGCGTGTCCCTGCATAATGAAAACGGTTTCGCTGTGGTGCAGGTGGCGGACACTGGCTGCGGTATGGATGAAAAAACCGGACAGCATATTTTTGATAAGTTTTATCAGGGCGATTCCTCTCATAAACAGGAGGGCAACGGCCTCGGACTTGCGATGGTACGCCGTGTGATGGATATTGTCAAAGGGGATATTTCCGTGGAGAGCCGTCGGGGAAAGGGAACGGTATTTACGGTGCGTATCCGGTTATCAAAGTGACAGAAGGAGGAGCATAGATGGAAGAAAGACAGAAGACGGAGGAAGGTTTTTCTTATACTTACTCCGCTGAAGAAAATCAGAAATTCCGCCGGGAAGTGGAGGCGATCCGAACTCGGTATGAGGAGAAAGATTCCCGTGAGACAAAGCTGGAGCAGCTTCGGAAACTGGACAGAAAAGCCGGATCGATCAGCATGACGGCTGCACTGGTGCTGGGAATCGGGGGAATGCTGATCTTTGGCACTGGGATGAGCCTGTTTCTCGTATGGAACTTTCAGGTTCCGGGGATTCTGGTAGGAATCCTGGGATTGGTTCTGATGGCTGCGGCTTACCCGGCCATGAAATATCTGGAAAAGAAGTGCAGGAAAAAATACGGTCCGGAGATCTTGGAGCTCAGCAAAGAGCTTCTGGAGGAGAACGGAAAAGGAAAAAAATAAAAAAATACTTTACAAATCAGAATCCTCTGTTATAATCATAAGAGTTAGTCGAGAATAACTTATGAGAAAAACGGAGGATTTTTAAGTTGATGATTCTGGAAAGACTGTTGGCCGCTGTATCCGTATTGCTGTTGATCGGCTGTATGCTTGCACCGTTGAAAAAGACAGCCTTTGCCCAAAGAAATCCATGGGTGAAAAAAATCGTTGGATTCCACACCTTGTATGGAGTGGTTCTTCTGGCTGCGGCTTTTGTCCATGGAATCCTGGCGGGAAATAAGCCGGGAATGATGACAGGAAAGCTGGCGTGGATGGTTCTTTTGATCCTGATCCTGCTGACACTGTTCCGCAATAAGATGAAAACAAGATCCTGGAACCGTATACACAGCGGTCTTGCCGCTGGGGTTTGCTTTCTGGTGGTCATTCATATCGTTTACGCGATTGTCGTTTGACGTTGCGGCAGTTTTTGCAGTTCCTTTCAGGAACTGCTTTTTGTTTTTATTGACAGAAAGAAAAAAATATGATAAAAAATACGATAGGTTAGTTCAGAGAAACTAACTTGCGCGTATAGCTGCAAAAAGAAAGGTACTGATACAGCGGTAGATTGCCGTGAAACTTCAGAAGGAAGGAAATTCAGGGAAATGAAAACGCAGGATCTGGAAAGAAAAAGGAAAAAAGAGCAGGAAGCGGTGGAACAGATGATCCATCTGTACTGCAGAGGAAATCACAGACAGCCGGCGAAAGGCGTTCTGTGCTCCGAATGTCAGGAACTGCTGGAATACGCAAAAGCGCGCAGCGCCCGGTGTCCCTTTATGGAAAAGAAGACCTTCTGCAGCAACTGTAAGGTACATTGTTACAAGCCTGAAATGCGGGAAAAGATCCGCAGAGTTATGCGGTATTCCGGGCCGAGGATGCTTCTGCACCGGCCGGGACTGGCGCTTTGGCATGTAATCTGCAGCAAAAGAGAACAAAAGAAGAACGGAGATTGACATGATAAAGACAAGATTGATTAAACTGCTTTCTCATGCGGGAAAGTACATTGTGTACAATGTACTGTGGCAGTGGTTTGCGCTGCTGTGTCAGATCGCAGTTGTGTTTTCCATCACAGCTCTGCTGGAAAGAGCGGTGACAGGGAACCTTCAGACACAGGATATGATCCGGACAGCGATTGTGTTTGCGGTCGCGGCATTGATCCGATTTGGCTGTGACAAG
>CABUPZ010000146.1 GCA_902493585.1 uncultured Fusicatenibacter sp.
ATTTATTTTGAGTATCAGCAGAGAAAGATACGGATTGCTGCAGAAAACGGGACGTTTCATATGAAGGGAAACATCGGTGTGCTCGGAGAACAGCTGGCGGCGATGGGATTTGCAGTACCCCATAAAAGTTTTGTGGTCAATCTGGGGCAGGTGAAGCACCTCAAAGGCTATGAACTCTGGATGACAGATGGAAGTATCATCCCGCTGTCACAGAAAAAATCCGCAAATTTCCGTCAGCAGCTTACCGGATGGCTTGCACAGCAGCTGTAGGAAAAATCCGGAGAAAAGAAGGAGAGAAGGAATATGTTGCTTGCGGTTGCCAATTTGCTGCTTAGTTTCGCAGAAGGGGTTGTATTATGGCTCTGTATTTATCTGTTTATGAAGCATAACCGGCAGGAAATCCTTCGAAAAAGACGCTGGTATGTCCTGGGTTTTTCGGCGGCGGGAATAGGGTTTTATACGCTGACGTTCTGGATGAACCGTATGGGAGCTGTGTGGATTCCGGTGATCTTTTATTTCTGTGCGGTGCCGCTGCTTGGTTGGAGTCTGTTCCACAAACGGAGTTGGAGCCTGCTCTTTGATGTGATCTTTTCCGTACTGCTGTTTTTCGGGATGGAGATAGGGATTTTCTTTATGAATCTCCTGTTTGCTTTCTACAGCGGCAGAAACCTGCTTCTGATCGTTGATCTGATTCTGGCGCTGAAAATCTTGTTGAGCCTGCTGATCACCGCCGTTTCCATACGCTTGATCGGAAAGCTTCAGGAGGGAAGGCTGAAAGGAAGACAGACGGCGGGAATGCTCCTTCTTCCGGTGTTCAGTGTTGTGTTTCTGGTTTCCATGCTGAGAATGAATATGGTTTATGGACAGTTGTATTCCAATGCGCTTCTGCTGATCAATCTGATCCTTCTGGTGCTGCTGAACTGTTATTTCATCTTTCTGTTCCGCTATATGTTTCAAAGCAACCGGCTGGAACAGGAACTGGAACGGTTTCAGGCGCAGAATGAGGTTCAGTATCGTTATTATACAGAACTGGAGCGAAAATATAAGGAATCCAGAAAGATCCTGCACGATATGAAGAATCACCTGCAGGCGATCGAAAGCCTGTACCGGGAGGACAACGCTTCCGGCAGAGGGGGACGCTATGTGAAAGATCTGTATCATATGGTGAACGTTCTGGGGGAAAAGTACTACAGCAGTGACCGGATGCTGAATATCATATGCAACGATAAACTTTCCGCGGCAGGCCGCATGGGAATCCGGGTAACCGCACAGATTGGAGACGTGGATTTTTCTGACCTGAAAGATATGGATGTCACAACGATTTTTGCAAATCTGTTGGATAATGCCATAGAAGCGGCACAGGGCACAGAGGGGGCGTTTCTCGATATCAAAATGCAGAACGTGCATCAGTTCCGTGTGATCAGCATTGTAAACGCCATGGAACCGGGGCGAAAAAAGCAGGGACATTCCGGGATTGGTCTCGAAAATGTGCGCCGGACCCTGGAAAAGTATCACGGCACCATCCGTCAGGAAACGGTGGATGGGGAATATCGGGTCAGCGTCCTGCTGCCGGAAAAGGAGGAGAAAAAGGAATGATACTTGGGATTTTAAGTCTGATGATCTGTATTGGGATTCCTGCCGGCGGAGCCGTCTGGTTCCTGGCAAAGAGGAACGGAACGTTTCTTTCGTTCCTGGCTGGGGTGCTGGCTTTTACCATTTCCCAGCTCCTGATCCGGATTCCGCTGCTGAACTTTCTGACTTCTCACGTGGAGTGGATGATGGTCCTGCCGATGACAAACTTCGTGCTGTACTGTATGCTTCTGGCATTTACCGCCGGTCTGTTTGAAGAAACAGCACGCTGGCTGGGGCTGAAATACGGGCGAAGAGGAAAAACGGGCTGGGTGCATGGCTTTGCGTTCGGTTTGGGTCATGGAGGGATCGAAGCCGTCTGGGTTGCCTTTCAGGGACTTGTTCCGGCACTTTTGAACGGAACGCTGTTCCTGTTCGGAGAGAGCGCGATCCTTGTGGCATTGGAACGTCTGGGCGCTATGACCTTTCACATTGGTATGACGCTGATTGTGCTTGAGGGAATCCGGACCCGGCGGCTTCGCTGGCTGGCACTGGCGATCTTGCTGCATTTTCTGCTGGATGTTTCTGTGGCATTTCAAAGTACTGCAGTCAGTATGGCAGTCCTTGCCGCGGGGGCGGCGGGAAGCGTGGCGGGGATGGTGCTCACATATCGAAAATGGAAAAAGGAAGGGGAAAAATAGGATGAGAAGCAAAAGGGAAACAAAGAGATTCAGGAAACTTACGGGCATGTTTTTCACAGTGGCTGCGCTGGGTCTTCTGACTGCATGTCAAAGCGGCAAGCTGGCAGACTGCTTTACCAAGGAAGAAGTGGAACAGCAGGCTGTGGAAGATATTGAGCTGGCGTCTTCCGATAATTATGAAGGATGGGTGGAACGTTTTCAGGACGATCTGCAGAGCAGCCTGACGCCGGAAACTTATGAAACATTCCTTGCAGAGCTGGAGAAGAAAGGGGAATTTCAGGAATATGGAAAGACAGCGGTGGTCGGTCAGGAGCAGGATGGAAAAAATTATGCGGGAGCAATCGTCGTTGTGAATTATGAGGAGGGAGATCTTACCTATACCATTTCTTATAATGAAAATATGGAAATGGTTGGTTTTTTGATCAAATAGCGTAACCGCTCAGCCAGTCGAACGATTATCAGAGAACAAAAGGAAAACAGAGATGCCCCTGGTTTTTCAGAACTTGCCGGACGAAGGCACAGTTCTGAAAGATCAGGGGCATTTTTTGACGTTCAGCCTTTGACTTTGTGAATCAGAAAAGGAAAAATAGATTTACATTTCCTGGGAATCTGTATTATAATAACACACAAAAAGGAGAAAACCGCAGTATCGTCGGAAAATACAGGAGAAAACCGATGTTACGATAGAAAAGCGGGGAAGGAAAGAAGAGGAGAGAGCGAACATGGAACCGTATCTGCACCACGTACAGTATTATGAGACAGACCGTATGGGAATCACGCACCATTCCAATTATATCCGGTGGATGGAGGAAGCCAGGGTTGCTTTTCTGGAGGAACTGGGCTGGGGCTATGAGAAACTGGAGGACATGGGGATCGTGTCACCGGTGACACAGGCTGCCTGTGAGTTCAAAAAGCCGACCACGTTTTCGGATGTGGTTGAGATTACCGTTGAAGTCCGGGAATACCGGGGCGTGCGCCTGCTGTTGTCTTACCGGATGGTAAATGCACGGACAAAGGAACTTGTGGCGGAAGGAACCTCCGGTCATTGTTTCCTGAACCGGAAAGGACAGGTAATGATACTGAAAAAAGAGCATCCGGAGTTTGATAAAATCCTGAAAGAACTTGCGCAGGCAAGCCCGGCGGAAAATAAGGACAGATAAGGAGAACAGCTACATGAAAAAGAAAAGTATTTTATGTTATGGAGATTCCAATACCTTCGGTCACCGGCCGACGGACGGTCAGCGTTATCCATACGGGATTCGATAGACCAGCCTGCTGGCGGAAAACCTGGGAGAAGATTTCCAGGTGATCGAGGCGGGGCTGAACAGCCGGACGACGGTGATCGATGATGAGCTGGAAAAATACCGAAACGGTCTGAAGTATATTGATGTGGTCGTGGAAATGAACTGGCCGCTGGATCTGGTGATCCTGATGCTTGGGACCAATGACATGAAAGTGCGGTACCAGGCGGAAGCTGTGGATATCGCTGAGGGAGCGCGGAGCATTGTCCGGGAGATCCGCCGCCTCCATCAGGAGATCCG
>CABUPZ010000147.1 GCA_902493585.1 uncultured Fusicatenibacter sp.
TGTACTTTGTATTCATGGTCATATTTACGTGCCACTTTGAATACCTCCTTATTCTCTTGGTTTTATTATGAAATCCTTGAGAATAAGCTGTCAACTTTTTTTATACCACACCACTTTTCTGTATTAACTTTAAAATTTTCTCTATTTTACAGAAAAACCCCCGCCACAACACACGCCTGCAGATCAGGCACGTGTCATGGCGAGGGTTTCTATTTTCATTTCAAAAATTCAATTTTCAAATATGCATCAGAACACAAACTTCTCTGCAAAGTAAGCATCCAGATCCTCAATCTTGATTCTCTCCTGCTCCATTGTATCACGGTCGCGGACGGTTACCGCTCCGTCGTTCTCGGAATCGAAATCGTAGGTCACACAGAACGGTGTTCCGATCTCGTCCTGACGGCGGTATCTCTTTCCGATGTTTCCGCGGTCGTCAAACTCGCAGTTATATTTCTTGGACAGCTGAGCGAAGACTTTTTCCGCGCCCTCGTTCAGTTTTTTGGAGAGCGGCAGCACGCCGATCTTCACCGGAGCCAGCGCCGGATGGAAGTGAAGCACGGTACGCACATCATTCTTTTCCGCATCCAGAACTTCCTCGTCATAAGCGCTGCAAAGGAACGCCAGAACCATACGATCTGCGCCCAGAGACGGCTCGATGACATACGGAAGATATTTCTTGTTCTTTGTATCATCAAAGTAGGTCAGATCCTGTCCGGAAATATTCTGATGGCAGGTCAGGTCATAATCGGTACGGTCTGCGATTCCCCACAGCTCACCCCATCCGAACGGGAACAGGAATTCCACGTCTGTGGTCGCCTTGCTGTAGAAGCTCAGCTCTTCCTTCTCATGGTCACGGTAACGCACCTCATCGTCTTTCAGTCCCAGGTTATGCAGCCAGTCCAGGCAGAACTGTTTCCAGTACGCAAACCATTCCAGATCTGTGTCCGGCTCGCAGAAAAATTCAATCTCCATCTGCTCGAACTCACGGGTACGGAATGTAAAGTTTCCAGGAGTGATCTCGTTACGGAAAGATTTACCGATCTGTCCGATTCCGAACGGAATTTTCTTTCTGGAAGTTCTCTGCACGTTCTTGAAGTTTACAAAGATACCCTGTGCAGTCTCCGGACGAAGATATACGGTGTTCTTCGCATCCTCGGTAACGCCCTGGAACGTCTTGAACATCAGGTTGAACTGACGGATATCGGTGAAATTATGCTTTCCGCAGGTCGGACACGGAATCTGATGTTCCTCGATGAAGTTTTTCATCTGCTCCTGGCTCCAGGCGTCCACGCTGCCCTCCAGCTCGATGCCTTTCTCTGCCGCATAGTCCTCGATCACCTTATCGGCGCGGAAACGCTCATGGCACTCACGGCAGTCCATCAGCGGATCAGAGAATCCGCCCAGATGTCCGGAAGCCACCCATGTCTGCGGGTTCATCAGGATCGCACAGTCCACACCCACATTGTATGGGTTCTCCATGATGAATTTCTGCCACCATGCTCTCTTTACATTGTTCTTCAGTTCCACTCCCAGCGGGCCGTAATCCCAGGTATTGGCAAGTCCGCCGTAGATTTCAGAACCCGGATACACGAAGCCTCTGGATTTCGCCAGAGCCACAATCTTATCCATTGTCTTTTCCATAATTTTCAAACTCCTGTCTGCTTTTTTGATTGCTCTCTCAATAGATGACGTATGCCTTCTCAGAAGTCACAACGCCAACCTCCTGATTGATATTTTCCTCTGTCACTTCGGCTGTCGTCTCCGACGTAATGGTCACGTTGGAAGAAACGTACAGCACCGGCGATTCTGTCAGGATCTGGATCGGTTCCTCAAAAATCACCACATGATAATCCGGATGCTCCGAAAGGATTTGGGAAATGGCGGTCTCCGTCCCTTCCGCATCCAGAAAGGTTCCCGAAAAATCATATCCTTTTTCCTGCGCCTGCGCAAGGGTTCCGGCGAAAAAATCGGTCCGGTGGTAGCCGGCATACTGTTCGTAATCCGAATATCTCAGCCGGATCTCCACCTGGTCTTTGGAGATATTGACCCCGGAAACGGTCACCGATTCTTCCCCGGTTTCCTCGTTGTACGCCGCCGCATCCTCCTCGACAAAGGTCTTCAGTTCACTTTCCGAATAAGTATCTTCCTCTGCGTATGCCTCGACGATCGCCTCCTGGACCACGCCGTTGTCCGGATCCGCATAGACCGTCGTCTGATCCACACCATCCAGTCTGCCGCAGCCTGTCACAAGGACAGCTGCGGCAGCGGCACACAGAAAAAGCTTCTTTCTGTTATTTCTCATTCAGTTCCTCTTTATTTGCTGCGGTAAATGATGTCGTCTCTTCCCGGACCATTGGAGATCATGGTGATCGGGAATCCAATCTCTTTTTCGATAAATTCGATATAATTGCGGCAGTTCTCCGGCAGCTCCTCGTAAGTACGGATTCCGCGGATATCGCATTTCCATCCCGGCAGTGTCTTCAGGATCGGTTTTGCCTTCTCCAGAAGTCCTGTGTTCGGGAAATCATCCACACGTTTTCCATCCACTTCGTAAGCAACGCATACCGGAATCTCATCCAGATATCCCAGAACATCCAGTACCGTAAACGCCACGTCTGTGGTTCCCTGGATCCGGCAGCCATATCTGGAAGCCACACAGTCGAACCATCCCATACGTCTCGGGCGTCCGGTGGTTGCACCGTACTCTCCGCCGTCTCCTCCGCGGCGGCGCAGTTCATCTGCTTCCTCGCCGAAGATCTCGGATACGAAAGCGCCTGCTCCTACTGCACTGGAGTAAGCCTTGCATACGGTGATGATCTGCTTGATCTCATATGGCGGAACGCCTGCTCCGATCGCGCCGTAGCCAGCCAGTGTGGAAGAAGAGGTAACCATCGGGTAAATGCCGTGATCCGGATCTTTCAGAGAGCCCAGCTGTCCCTCCAGCAGGATCTCTTTTCCTTCCTGGATCGCATTCCACAGGAACGCGGAAGTATCGCATACGTACGGCTCTACCATCTTTTTGTACTCCATCAGTTCCTCATAGAGTGCATCCGGATCCAGCAGCGGTTTGTGGTACAGGTGCTCCAGCAGCACGTTCTTCGTCTCGCAGACGTTTTTCAGTTTCTCTTTCAGACGGTCATCGTCAAACAGTTCGTTGACCTGAAAACCGATCTTCGCATATTTATCCGAGTAGAACGGAGCGATTCCTGATTTGGTGGAACCAAAGGAATTTTTGCCCAGACGCTCTTCCTCGTACTGGTCAAACAGGATATGATAAGGCATGACCATCTGTGCCCGGTCGGAAATCTTAATTTTCGGCATCGGAACGCCTTTTGAAACAATCTCATTCAGTTCGTTGAACAGCACCGGAATATTCAGCGCCACACCGTTTCCGATGACACTTGTAGTATGGTCATAGAAAACACCGGACGGCAGGGTATGAAGCGCAAATTTTCCGTAATCGTTCACGATGGTGTGTCCTGCGTTGGCACCACCCTGGAAACGCACGATAATGTCAGCTTCCTTTCCCAACATATCGGTAATCTTACCTTTTCCTTCGTCTCCCCAGTTTGCTCCCACTACAGCCTTGATCATTTGACATCCTCCTAATCACATTTCGTTTTTCTGAGTTTCTTCCTTACTGCGTATATGGAAGAATCAATGTTTCTTCCATATACGCCGCAAGGATTCCCACGAATTATTCTATCATATTTCTATCATTAGGGAAACTTATAATTACTTATAAATTTTAAAA
>CABUPZ010000148.1 GCA_902493585.1 uncultured Fusicatenibacter sp.
CAGGACAATATGGATAACCAGAACAATTCCGGCAAAGATAACATGGTCAATGATGTGACAAACGGCACAGACCGGAACAACAACACGGATCGGAATGACACGCTTGGAGATGATATGGAAAATCTCGGGGATGATGTCAGAGACGGAGCCAATGATACGGTGGACGGGATCCAGGAAGGCGCCGATGATGTGATCGACGGTGTTCAGAAAGGTGCCAATGATGTGGTGGATGGCGTTCAGAATGGCATGGACGCAGGAGAGAACAACCACGAAAATACGAACACCAAGAACGAAAAGACAGACGGAACAGAAAATCAGAAAAATCAATAATGGAGAACCCCCGGAAAGCCGGACGTTGGCTTTTGGGGGTTCTGTGCATTATCAGCGTCTCGAAAAATATCCTGCGCCATCTGGTCAGATATTTATTTTTCAATCTACCGGACTGCTCAGCGGATAAAGTTTGTAAAGACATGCTCTTCTTTTTCCGGAAGTCCATAGGCTTCTTTGCCGAGCCGGATACTTTTGATCAGGAACGCCATATTTTTTCCAAGTGTCCGCATCGTCTGCATACCCTCCAGATCCTGGCGAACCTCCTCCGGAGAATTTCCATGCACCATGTTCCAGTACTGGCTGGATACCACGGGCATTTGGGAGATGGTGAAATATTTGTTCAGCTCATCAAACGTAGCAGTGTTTCCGCCTCTGCGGCAACTTACAACGGCAGCCCCCACTTTCATGGTCTTGTCCGCCGTACAGCTGTAAAACAAACGGTCGATAAAGGAAACCAGCGTTCCGTTGGCGGAGGCAAAATAGACGGGTGAACCGATGACGATGCCGTCACAGTCACGGAATTTCGGAGCCGTTTCATTGACCAGATCATCAAACACACATTTTCCGGTTGTTTTGCATTTGCGACATCCGATACAACCGCGGATTGCCTTATTTCCAACATGGATCATCTCCGTATCAATACCTTCCTGCTGCAACGTTTTTGACACCTCTTCCAGTGCAGTATAAGTACATCCGTGGCTGTTCGGACTTCCATTGATCAGAATTACATTCATGTTCCTTCTCCTTTCCATACTTCTGTGTCGCACATAACCTATGAACGATATCCATAGGTATGCGAGTATATTTAGATTATTATACATGACGGTAGCTACTACCGGTCAAGAGTTTTGAGAACACTTCCGTTTTTTTTTCTGCACACACGACGGATCATGACTTCCTATGACTTCCGGAGGTTAAAGCCAGAAATCAGCCCGGGGCAGGTGTTCTGCTTTCACCAAAGAAGTCCCCACCAGATTTTGAAGAAATAAACGCTCAACATATTGTGAAGCCCCAAAAAATAAGGTATACTAATATTAATTGTGCAGAACTGGAATCTGCCAAAATACAGAGCAAAGGATGGGAATGCCATATGTTGAGAATTGGTTTGCTGACAAGCGGCGGCGACTGCCAGGCATTGAACGCGACGATGCGCGGCGTAGTAAAAGGACTGTCCAATAACGTAAAAGACCTGGAAGTGTACGGATTTATGAATGGTTACAAAGGTCTGATCTACGGGGATTACCGGATGCTGACGTCCAAGGATTTCTCCGGAATCCTGACGAGAGGCGGCACGATCCTTGGAACTTCACGCCAGCCGTTCAAGCTGATGCGTGTTCCGGATGAGAACGGACTGAATAAGGTAGAAGCGATGACCCAGACCTACCATAAACTCCGTCTGGACTGTCTGGTGATCCTTGGCGGAAACGGAACACAGAAAACCGCCAATCTTCTGAGAGAAGAAGGTCTGAATATCATTCATCTGCCAAAAACCATTGATAATGATATCTGGGGCACGGATATGACCTTCGGCTTTTATAGTGCGGTGGATATCGCGACGGAGGCCATCGACTGTATCCATACCACAGCATCTTCCCATCAGAGAGTCTTTATCGTGGAAGTTATGGGACATAAAGTAGGCTGGCTGACCCTGTACGCGGGCATTGCCAGCGGTGCGGATGTCATCCTGATCCCGGAAATTCCTTATGATATTGATAAGGTTGTGGCGGCCATCGAAAAACGGCGTCAAAACGGAAGTGGATTTACGATCCTTGCGGTTGCCGAGGGTGCAATCTCCAAGGAAGACGCAGCCCTTCCCAAGAAAGAGCTGAAAAAGAAGATGGAAATGATCAGCAAGAAGTATCCGTCGGTTTCCTACAAGATTGCCAAGGAGATCGAGGAGAAGACAGGAATGGAGATCCGCGTTACCGTTCCGGGACATACACAGAGAGGCGGCAGCCCCTGTCCGTATGACCGTGTGCTTTCCACACGCATCGGTTCCGAGGCGGCGCAGCTGATCATGGACGGCCAGTTCGGATATATGGTGGGAATCATCAACGGAAAGATCAAGAAGGTTCCGCTGGAATCCTGCGCAGGCAAGTTAAAGACCGTTACTCCGGACGATCAGGTGGTACAGGATGCAAAACGCATCGGCATCAGCTTTGGAGACTGAGCCGGCGGAACGGTTACAAGCAAAAAGAATCAGGAGAGAAATGAATGAGTTATACTGCTCTTTACCGGAAATTCCGGCCGGACACCTTTGCAGATGTCAAAGGGCAGGATCACATTGTTACAACACTGAAAAATCAGATTCAGGCCGACAGGCTCGGACATGCTTACCTGTTCTGCGGAACACGCGGGACAGGTAAGACTACGATAGCCAAAATTCTGGCCAAAGCTGTGAACTGTGAACATCCGGTGGACGGAAGTCCCTGTAACGAATGTGCGTCCTGCAAGGCAATCCAGGCGGGGATCTCCACCAATGTCATCGAGATCGACGCGGCGTCCAACAACGGTGTCGACAATATCCGTGAGATCCGGGATGAGGTGGCTTACCGCCCCACCCAGGGAAGGTTTAAGGTTTACATTATCGACGAGGTGCATATGCTTTCCACAGGGGCATTCAACGCACTGCTGAAAACGCTTGAGGAACCGCCGTCCTATGTGATCTTTATTCTGGCGACGACGGAAGCCAACAAGATCCCGGTGACGATTCTGTCACGCTGCCAGCGTTATGATTTCAAGAGGATTACCGTGGACACCATCGCCGCCCGTCTGAAGGAACTGATGGAGACGGAGCAGGTGGAAGTGGAAGACAAGGCAATCCGTTATATTGCGAAAGCGGCGGACGGGGCGATGCGTGACGCGCTGAGCCTTCTGGACCAGTGCATTGCCTTTTATCTGGGTCAGAAGCTGACCTATGAAAAAGTGCTGGAAGTGCTGGGAACGGTAGATACGGAGATTTTCAGCCGTATGCTCCGCTGCATCCTGAAAGGCGATGTTTCCGGAAGCATTCATACGCTGGAGCAGCTGATCATCCAGGGAAAGGAGCTTGGGCAGTTTGTCACGGACTTCACCTGGTACCTGAGAAATCTCCTTCTGGTAGGAAACTCGGAAGGGGAGGAAGAGGCGCTGGACGTGTCGGCGGAGCAGTACCGGATTTTGCAGGAAGAGAGCAAAATGGTTGACGATGAGACGCTGATGCGTTATATTCGTATTCTGTCGGAATTGTCCAGCCAGCTGCGGTATGCGGTACAGAAAAGAGTTCT
>CABUPZ010000149.1 GCA_902493585.1 uncultured Fusicatenibacter sp.
GCAGGCATGGCTGGATGCACATCCGGACTTTAACTGGGATGAAGAGTGTGCTGAGGCAAAGAAGGTGGCAGATGCGATCAAGGATGATGGCTGGGAATTCGCAAGTCATACCTGGGGTCATATCCGGATCGGGGATGCAAGCATGGAGCGGATCCAGACGGATACGCAGAAGTGGCTGGAGTATGTAGCTCCGTTGGTTGGCGGAACGGATACCATTATTTTTGCACATGGACAGGATCTGGCGGACTGGCATGATTATACAACAGATAATGAGAAGTTTAATTATTTGAGCAGTCAGGGCTTCCATTTTTATTGTAATGTGGATTCGAGTCAGTATTTCTTACAGATCCGGGATAATTATGTGCGTCAGGGCAGACGGAATCTGGATGGATACCGGCTGTGGAATGATGTTCACGGAGATGTGAACCGAACGAGTGATCTGTTCGATGCGAGCCAGATACTGGATCCGCGGAGGACGGATGTGCCAGCACTGTAAACTATAGAATGTGTTTAATGCCCTGTCGGGAGGGGAAGCTTTCCGGCGGGGCGTTTTTTATTGCGTTGGATATCAATCATTGGTTCAGTGGTTCAATTTTGATTTTGTTGGGTATAACTATTGGCGGGACGGACGAAAGTCCGCACTTACCCGATAAGGACAGCCAACCGCTGGCAACGCCGATCTGAGCTAAGTCCTAAGAAGAACTAAGATGCCAGTTCGCGGAGAGCCGCTCACTGTCAAGTTCTTCTAAGGACTGGATCTCATCTTTGCTAAAAGCACCAGCAAAAGGCTGTCTGTCCCGCCGTGTCCGCCTTTCCACTTCTGGGTATTGGCTGATTTTTCATATATGTCTCCGGATCGTTTAACCGTATATCGTGGTCAGCTTTTCAACTTTTTAAAGTGTTGATTTTCAAATGTTCCAGTATCTTGTTAGACTGGTTCGTAGGGATATTCGTGGTCGCATTTGGACTGGAATTCTTTGAGGTTGTATATTTTGTTGTTTTCATCGAACTGTGCGATGGTTACGCCGTCAAATGCTCCCGGGGTGTTGCAGTAGTTACACTGGAAATACCATTCGATAATTGCTGTGTTCCGGCTGATGTAGATTTGTTTGACATCCCATTTCTGTACGGTTCCTTTTTGGTTCCAGTCGTGGAACCACTGTTGGATCTGCCGGATTCCGTGGTACTCGGGACCGTAGCACTCGCTGTAGATGATATCTTCTGCAAATATATCGGTCAGTGGTTTTTCGTCTTTGTTCAGCCAGCAGGCAAAGTATTTTCTTATGATTTCTTCCATTGTTTTCTCTCCTCTTTGTTGACCTCGCATACATACAGGGTTTCTTCTTCTACGCGGAATTTGATTTCCAGGCCGGCAAAGGGGAAGCCGTAGATTCTTTCGGGATCCTGCTGATAGGCGGGGCGGGGATCCAGAGCCAGGATCTGAATCAGGGGTTTTTGTTTTGATTGCGGAATTTTGTTCAGGAGTTCCGGCGGAAATTGTACCTGAAGGTAGTCGTCGCTGTGCGCCGTTGCGAAGCTTCCCCGGGCTTCTGGGTGGCTGTCGGCATAGGGGATGTAGGGCTTGATATCGTAGATCGGAGTTCCATCTAAAAGATCGGCGCCTTGAATATGAATGACCGGGCCTTCCTGAGGACCCAGAGTAATGCCTGTCAGTTGCACGCTGGAGAGCCCGATCGGATTGGGACGAAACGGGGAGCGGGTGGCGAAGACGCCGACTCTTGTGTTTCCTCCCAGTTTTGGCGGACGCACGGTCGGGGACCATTCTTTTCGGATTGCCTGGGAAAATTCCCAGATCAGCCAGAGGTGGGAGTATTCTTCCAGCCCTCTCACGGCTTCCGGATTCTGATATTCCGGATAGAAATGGATCTCGGCTTCAAGGTCTGCCAGACCGCTCTGCCTTGGGATTCCGAATTTGCTTGTAAAATCACTTTTTATATAAGCAACCGGACGCATTATGCGCCCGGTTGTCTCGTTGCATTGCATATCAATAATTTGGTTGTTATTCATATGTCGTTTACTCCAGATTTACTTTTCCACATTTTTTGATCAGTACTGCCAGCACGATCAGTTCCAGTACCAGGCCTACGATCAGAGCCAGCCAGCCGTTTCCGGTGAATCCACCGACCAGATATCCGGCCAGGCAGCATCCTGCTACCGTCATAGCATACGGAATCTGTGTGGACACATGATTAATATGGTTGCACTGTGCGCCTGCGGATGCCAGAATGGTGGTATCTGAGATCGGAGAAATATGGTCACCGCATACAGCACCAGCCAGTACGGCTGCCACGTTCAGTGCCAGTAAGGATACGTTGTTGGTATTGATCACGGCTGTTACGATCGGGATCATGATACCGAAGGTTCCCCAGGATGTTCCTGTGGAGAAAGAAAGTCCAATCGCTACTGCGAAGAACAGTGCCGGAAGCAGTACACCGATGACAGCGTTTCCGCTTACCACATTTCCTACAAAATTTCCAAGTGCCAGGTAATCCGCGGAGCAGATACCGGACAGAGTCCATGCCAGCGACAGGATCATGATTGCCGGTGTCATGGCTTTGAATCCCTGTACAAAGCTTTCGCAGAACTGGCTGAAGGTGATGATTCTTCGAAGCAGATAGAAAAAGAAAATAAATATTAGTGTAAAGAAGGATCCCAGTACCAGACTCAGTGAGGAATCGCAGTCTGCAAATGCTGTGGCTACTCCTGCTCCGTCAAGGATACCGCCGGTATACAGCATCGCGCTGATACAAAGAACAATCAGTACGATGATCGGCAGGATCAGGTCGATGACTTTTCCGTTACCGATGATTTTGATTTCTTCGTCTCCGTCTGCGGTTTCTTCTTTTTTTCCTACCAGGTCTGCATGGTATTTTGCCATCGCACCGTAATCGAAGTTTTTACCGATCAGGATGATCATGAATACGATGGTCAGGATCGCATACAGGTTGAACGGAATGGTTTTTAAGAACAGTGAGAATCCGTCAATCGCGCAGTCATCCGGCAGGGAGGATCCTACGGCTGCTGCCCAGCTTGAGATCGGTGCGATGATACAGACCGGAGCTGCTGTGGCATCGATGATGTAGGCAAGTTTTGCACGGCTTACTTTGTATTTGTCTGTAACCGGACGCATAACGGTTCCTACAGTCAGACAGTTGAAATAGTCGTCTACAAAGATAACCACACCGAGAAGCATGGTTGAAAACAGTGCTCCTCTCTGGGATTTGATTTTTCTGGATGCCCAGTCTCCGTAGGCTTGGGAAGCTCCTGATTTTGTAATCAGGGCTACGATGATTCCAAGGAATACCAGGAAGAGCAGAATATTCACGTTGTCGCCGATTTTCCAGTTCATGACTTCTATCATGGTCTGGGTGGCGGCAAGGATGTGGAATTTTGTAAAGAGCAGCGCTCCCGACAGAATTCCGATGAGTAGTGACAAATAGACTTCTTTGGTCCATAAGGCCAGGGCGATCGCCACGATGGGCGGGACTAAG
>CABUPZ010000150.1 GCA_902493585.1 uncultured Fusicatenibacter sp.
ATACCCAGTCGGAGGATTTCCCGGAATCGTCTGATCCCATAGAAGTGCAATCCGGCTTGTCCTGTCTGCCGCACAGAAATCCGGGTGTGCATAGTCCACGCCGGAATCGATGCACGCGAGCAGCACTCCGTCCCCATACAGCCCGGAAATTCCCTCCTGTACCGGTGAAATACAGGACACGCTCCGGGCAAACGCATCCGCGAAAAACAAAGGTTTCGGCTTTTCCAGATACGTAATCTGCGGCAGTCCTGTCACGTAATCCATCAGGGACTCCGGAACCAGAAGAATGGCATACGAAAACAGCAGCAGCGTCACACGAACTCCCTGCCCCTCCAGAAAAGCCAGGTCTCCCTGATACTGTACAATTACTTCCCATGTTTTGCTGTAAGAGTTATAACCTGCCGAAAGCTCCGGCACACGCCGCCGTTCGACTTCCGTTGCGGCCAGCGCAAGGTTCAACAGGTTTTCCCTTTTTTGATCAATCATTACAAAAACTCCGTCCAAAATGTTGTTAAAATCTATTCCGCTTTTCCGGGAAATATGATATAATCGCCATCGTACAATAGGGGTACAGATCTGCTTTTTGGAGTGCATCGAAAAATGGTTTTACGATGCCGCCTGGCGGGTCTTTACTATTTTACGCGAAATGCTTTCGCATTGAAGGGAGAGAACATGAAAATTATCATTGTGGGCTGCGGAAAAGTCGGAACCGCACTGACCGCCCAGTTGAGCCGTGAGGACAACCTTGTGACGGTCATTGACACAGACAGTATTGTCGTCCGCAACGTCTCCAACACCTACGACGTTATGGGAATTGTAGGAAACGGAGCAAGCTATCAGGTGCTTCAGGAGGCGGATATTGAGCATGCGGATCTGATGATTGCCGTAACCAAAAGTGATGAAATGAACCTGCTTTGCTGTGTCATCGCCAAACAGGCGGCAGACTGTCACACCATCGCCAGAGTCCGAAACCCGATGTATCGGGAGGAGAGAGAATTTATCCGTAAAAAGCTGGGTCTGTCCATGATCATCAACCCGGAGCACGCGGCCGCCATGGAAATGGCAAGACTGCTGCGGTTCCCATCTGCGATTGAGATCGACAGCTTTTCCCGCGGAAGAATCGAAATGCTGCGCTTTAAAGTGCCGGAAACATCGAAAATTGTCCATATGTCGCTGCGTGAGCTGGCCGGAGCGCTTCAGTACAGTCTGCTGGTCTGTGCTGTTGAGCGAAACGGCGAGGTTTACATACCGGATGGAAATTTTGTGGTTCAGGCAAAAGACAGCCTTTCCATCATCACCACACCGCAGAATGCAGAGAGCCTGTTTAAGAAAATCGGTGTTCATACAAACAAGGTACACAATACGATGATCATCGGCGGCGGTGAAATTACGTATTATCTCGCAAAATCACTGGCAAATATGAACGTCGATGTCAAGATTATCGAGAAAAATAAGGATCGCTGTGAGGTTTTAAGCGAAGCACTGCCGGATGCAACCGTTATTTACGGTGACGGAAGTGACCAGGAGCTCTTAAAAGAGGAGCGCATCCAGGATATGGATTCCTTTGTGGCCTGCACCGATATGGATGAGGAAAACATCATTCTGTCGCTGTATGCGAAAGAGAAGGTATCCTCAAAGGTTGTAACGAAAATCAACCATCTGGAATTTAATGATGTTATCCACAGCCTGAACCTGGACAGCCTGATCTACCCGAAACACATCACCGCAGAGTACATTCTGCAGTATGTCCGGGCAATGAAAAACTCCATCGGAAGCAACGTTGAGACGCTGTACAAGCTGATGGAAGACCGCGTGGAGGCGCTTGAGTTTATCGTGAATCAGAACTGCCGCATGATCGGCATCCGTCTGCAGGATATGAAAACACGGCCGAACCTTCTGGTAGCAGCGATTAACAGACAGGGAAAGGTCATCATTCCGGGTGGACAGGATTCCTTTGAGGCAGGAGATTCCGTCATTATCGTAACAACGGAAACCGGTCTTCAGGATATCCATGAGATTCTGGCAGAGTAACGGGGGAAGCGGATTATGAACTATAAAATGATTCGTTTTGTCATCAGCTGGGTGCTGAAAGTGGAAGGTATGCTGATGCTGCTTCCGGCGCTGGTCGGAGCCATGTATCAGGAAAAGACAGGCTTTGCGTATCTTATCTGGGGACTGCTCTGCATTGCGGCCGGTCTGATCCTCTGCTTCAGAAAACCGTCCAATATGGAAATCTATTCCCGCGACGGATTTGTCTGCGTTTCGTTAAGCTGGGTTGTCCTTGGTGTTTTCGGAGCGGTGCCGTTTGTAATTACGGGGGAAATTCCGTTTTATATCAATGCGCTGTTTGAGATCGTTTCCGGTTTTACAACGACAGGAGCCAGCATTTTGAGTGATGTGGAAGCACTTTCACACGCCAGCCTGTTCTGGAGAAGCTTTTCCCACTGGATTGGCGGTATGGGCGTTCTTGTGTTCATTCTTGCATTGCTTCCGATGAAGGGCGGTTCCGTCATGAACCTGATGAAGGCAGAGAGCCCGGGACCGACTGTTTCCAAATTTGTTCCGAGAGTGCGCGGAACCGCTAAAATTCTGTATCAGATTTATCTTGGCATGACACTTTTTACCATTGCTGCCCTGCTGCTTTCCGGCATGAAGACATTTGATTCTGTCACACTCGCCATGGGAGCTGCCGGAACAGGAGGCTTTGCCGTGTTGAACAGCGGTTGTGCAGTGTACACACCACTGCAGCAGTGGATTCTGACAATCGCCATGATCGCGTTCGGTGTGAATTTTAACTTTTATTATCTGATGCTTTGCAAAAAGGGAAAGGCCGCCATTTCGTCCCAGGAGGTAAGAGCGTATTTCCTGATTATCCTTCTGGCAGGAGGCGTGATTTCCTGGAATACCTATCCGATGTACCATTCCATCGGTGAAGCGGTGCGGACTGCCTTTTTCCAGGTCGGATCGATTATCACGACAACGGGTTATTCCACAACGGACTTTGACCTCTGGCCGGAGCTGTCAAAATGTATTCTGGTGATGCTGATGTTCATCGGAGCCTGCGCCGGTTCAACGGGAGGCGGAATCAAGGTTTCGCGAATCCTGATCCTCTTAAAAACCGTGAAAAAAGAGCTTGGTTCGATCGTACATCCGCGCAGTATCAAACGCATCCGTTTCGACGATCACCCGGTAGAGCATGAGGTTCTGCGGGCGATCAACGTATTTTTGATTGTTTATCTGGTGATCTACAGCTTTTCCATGCTGATCATCAGTATTGATGGATTTTCCTTCGAGACAAACTTCACGGCAGTTGCCGCAACGCTGAACAACATCGGACCTGGTCTTGACCAGGTAGGACCGACCAGTAACTTTTTCGGATACAGTCCGGTTTCCAAGCTGATTCTGATTTTCGATATGCTGGCAGGCCGTCTGGAA
>CABUPZ010000151.1 GCA_902493585.1 uncultured Fusicatenibacter sp.
GATCGTATTCCCGCATCCGCTGAAATTATAGTAATGGCCGTCCGGCGTCAGCATATAATAAATCTGGTTGTCGATGCCTTTAAAAGAAAAATACGGCCCCTGTTCATTTCCCTCTGCCGTGTGGTTAAACACCACATCCAGAATCACCTGGATCCCGTTCTGATGGAGCGTATTGATCAGATCCTTCAGTTCTTTCCCCTCCCGGTTATATTCCACCTCAGAAGTATAACTGGTATTCGGCGCAAAGAAACACACAGGATTGTAGCCCCAGTAGTCCAGAAGCCTACGGCCATTTACCTCCCGCATTCCCCGTGTCTCGTCAAATTCAAATACCGGCATGAACTCCACCGCGTTGATCCCTAGCTCTTTCAGATACGGGATCTTCTCCCGGATTCCGGCAAACGTTCCCGGGTGACTTACCCCTGAACTTGGATCCTGGGTAAAGCCCCGCACATGCATTTCATAGATGATGCAGTCTTTCAGCGACGGAAACGAGCGAGACGGAGGATCCCAGCGGAAATTATGCTGGATGACACGCGCTTTATAAAACCCATCTTCCGACAGTTTCTTTCCCCACTCACTCTGCCCGGTCACAGCTTTCGCATAGGGATCCAGAAGATATTTGGATGGATCAAAGATCAGCCCTTTCTCCGGCTCGTATGGTCCGTCTATGGAATAGGCGTATTCAAATTCATCAATCTTCAGGCCAAAAACAAACATGGAATAGACATTTCCCACCCGGTAATGGGACGGAAACGGAATTCTCGCGTAGGGAATGCTTTCCTGCCGCCGGAACAGCAAAAGCTCACAGGATACGGCAGAAAATGAAATCATCGTAAAGTTTACCCCGTTGGGGAATGCCGTTGCGCCGTTCATCTCATAGAATCCGGGACGTACCTGAAAGCCCTGAATACAGTCCTGTGGTTTCAGATTTCTGAATTGCATTTCGTCCATGATCATACGCTCCTTTCAGCTGTCTTTTTAATACAGATTTTTTACCTTGAAATCCCTCTGTGCCTCTCTGCGCTGATCTTTTTTAGCAATATCCTGACGTTTGTCGTAAAGCTTTTTACCTCTTGCCAGGCCGATCTCTACCTTGACCAGGCTGTTCTTGAAATAAACCTGCAGCGGAACCAGCGTGTAACCTTTTTCCTTGATCTGATTCTGCAGCTTCCGGATCTCGTAATCATGAAGCAGCAGCTTGCGGATTCTCAGCGGATCCTTATTAAAAATATTTCCTTTCTCATAAGGACTGATATGCATGCCGTAAATATAGACTTCCCCGTTCTCTATCCGGAGAAACGATTCCTTGATGCTGCATTTTCCCATCCGGAGGGATTTTACCTCCGTCCCTGCCAGGGCGATGCCTGCTTCGTATTTATCTTCGATGAAATAATCATGATAGGCTTTCTTATTGTTGGCTATCAGACGGCTTCCTTTTTCCTTCGCCATTTTTCCCTCTCCTTTTTCCACGCCGCAGCGAAAAATACCTATCCTATCAGCCTATGTCTGATCTGATCGGATCCAATCCGTATTCCCGCTCCGGTCTCTTCCAATCTTTCACTCAATGCTATCCGGTTCTCCGGACAGGACAAAATCGATCGTTCTGTTGGCAGGCGCCGCATCCTTGACACGGATTCTTACTTTCTGTCCCATGCAGAAACACCGTCCCGTCACTTCTCCTACCAGCTGATAATTTTCTTCGTCAAATTCATAATAATCATCCCTGAGAGACATGATATGAACCAGCCCTTCCACGGTATTTGGCAGTTCCACATAGAAGCCCCAGCCGGTCACACCGGAAATCACTCCCTCGTACTCTTCTCCCAGATGTTCCATCATATACTCTGCCTTCTTAAGCTTCACGGCCTCCCGTTCCACTTCCTGCGCCCTCTGCTCCATGGAACTGGACTGGCTGGCGACCGCCGGGAGCATCCGCGCGTATCCGGCGATCCTTCCTCCTTTTTCCAGTCTGCTCCTCAGATCATCCTTGATGATCCGATGGATCTGAAGATCCGGATAACGACGGATCGGGGATGTGAAATGGCAGTAATATTTTGCCGCAAGGCCAAAATGCCCGATACATTCCGTAGAATAGACAGCCCTGGACATCGACCGGAGCAGCAGCCTGCTGACCAGCGGTTCCTTAGCTGTTCCATCCAGGCCTGCAAGAATCTTCTGAACCTCCGCCGGAGTGATATCGTGTCCCTTTTTGCTGACCGGAATTCCAAGACTGCGGATAAACTCCAGCGCTCCCTCCATCTTTTCCCGGTCCGGTTTCTCATGGGTACGATAGACAAAAGGAATCTCCCTGGTGCAGTATTCCTTTGCCACCGTCTCGTTGGCAAGCAGCATGAAATCTTCGATCAGCCTGGTAGCCGTATTGGATTCATACGGATAGATATCTACCGGTGTCCCCTCCTCGTCCAGCACGATTTTGCTCTCCGGAAATTCAAACTCAATGGCTCCCCGCTTCTGCCGGCAGCTGCGCAGCAGAGCTGACAATTCTGCCATACGCTGAAACATGGGAACCAACGCTTCATACTCTTTCATAAGCTCCGGATACTGCTCCGGTTCTGTCAGGATCCGGTTCACCGCCGTATAAGTCATTCTCCGGTCTACGTGGATCACCGTCTCTGCAATCCTGTGTTCCGTCACCTGTCCATCCGGGCTGACTTTCATCAGACAGCTCAGAGCCAGACGATCCTCTCCCTGATTCAGGGAACAGATCCCATTGGAAAGCTCCCGCGGCAGCATCGGGATCACACGGTCCGGCAGATAAACACTGGTTCCTCTTTTCAGCGCCTCTTTATCCAGCGCAGAACCAGCCTGTACGTAATTGCTCACATCTGCGATATGAACGCCCAACAGAAAATACTCCCCGTCCATGGTCAAAGAAACGGCATCGTCCAGATCCTTTGCATCCTCCCCGTCGATCGTCACCATCTGCCAGTCTCTCAGATCCAGCCTTCCGTCAAAATCGTTGGGGATCACGCTCTGCGGACAGCGGCATGCCATTTGCTGTACTTTCGGCGGAAATTCTTCCGGAAGTTCATAGGCATCCACAACATCCTGTATATTCATCGTCTGAAGACGCGGTTTTTTCTCCTGTTCTCCATCCCGTCTGAAACTTCCGTTTCTCCGGTCTTTCTCCCTGCCTTTCTGGCTCTCTCCCCGGTGCGCCGCACGGTTTCTGAACCTCCCCGCTCCTCTGTCCTGGTACGGGCTGTCCGAAAAACCTTCACCATGTGTCGGCACAGTCCCTGCCGAGCGGCATTTCTGAT
>CABUPZ010000152.1 GCA_902493585.1 uncultured Fusicatenibacter sp.
CTCCTCGACATCAACAACACCGTTCCGAAGGATATGTATGAGAGCGAAATCAAAGGCAAATTTGATTACACCTTAAAAGATACCTTCATGGGATTCCACTGCGGAAATACCGCTTCCACCAAACTGGCATTCTGCTCTATGAAATATCAGATGATCATGGCAAGAACCCTTCCGGAAGAAGTAACACAGGGTACCCTCGAGGGAGATATCGTTCCTGGAGACATCACCTTCTATCGTCTGCAGAGCACATCTGACGCAAAACTGCGCGGATACATCGCAGAGGGCGAGGTTCTTCCTGTAGCAACACGTTCCTTCGGAAGCATCGGTATCTTCGCTATTCCGGAGATGGGCAGATTCTACCGTCACGTACTGGTAGAGAAAAACTATCCGCATCACGGCGCAGTAGCATTCGGACACTTCGGAAAACCGTTATTCGAAGTATTTAAAATGCTCGGTGTTGAAGTAGATGAGATCGGCTACAACCAGCCGAAGGGTGTTCGTTACCCGACAGAGAATCCGTGGGGCTAATCCGTTCCGGAAGATTCACTGAAAAATAAGAAAGATATGCAGTAACGCATAAGCAAAAGGGCGGAGCAGAGATCTAGGTCTGCTGCCGCCCTTTTTGAAAAAGAGTAGAAAAAGGAGATTCGACATGTATTTTATTGGTGTTGACCTTGGTACTTCCGCTGTCAAACTGCTTCTGATGGACGAGGAAGGCAAAATTGTAAATATTGTATCGAGAGAGTATCCGCTGTATTTCCCGCATCCAGGCTGGTCTGAGCAGAAACCGGAAGACTGGTGGGAGCAGAGCAAAGAGGGAATCCGCGAGCTGGTAAAAGACGTAGACAAATCCCAGGTAGCCGGCATCAGCTTCGGCGGCCAGATGCATGGCCTTGTCATCCTGGATGAGAACGATAATGTCATCCGCCCGGCGATCCTCTGGAACGACGGCCGTACCGCAAAACAGACCGATTATCTGAACACCGTAATCGGAAAAGAAAAACTCTCCGAGTATACCGCAAACATTGCATTTGCAGGCTTTACCGCACCGAAGATTCTCTGGGTGAAAGAAAATGAGCCGGATAACTTCGCAAAAATCTGCAAAATCATGCTTCCAAAAGATTACCTGGCATACCGTCTCTCCGGCGCATTCGTAAGCGACTACTCCGATGCATCGGGCATGCTTCTGATGGATGTCAAGAACAAATGCTGGTCAAAAGAGATGGCAGAAATCTGCGGTATTTCCCTGGAGATGCTGCCGGAGCTCCATGAGAGCTTTGACGCTGTCGGAACCTTAAAACCGGAAGTAGCGGCAGAACTTGGACTGCCAGAGACCTGTAAAGTTGTAGCAGGAGCCGGAGACAACGCAGCAGCCGCAGTCGGAACCGGAACCGTAGGCGACGGCATGTGCAACGTTTCCCTTGGTACAAGCGGAACCGTATTCATTTCCAGCAACAAATTCGGCGTAGACAGCCACAATGCCCTGCACGCATTCGCACACGCAGACGGCCACTATCACCTGATGGGATGCATGCTGAGTGCGGCTTCCTGCAACAAATGGTGGATGGATGAAATTATCCGCACAAAAGAATATACAAAAGAGCAGGAGAATATCACAAAACTTGGCGAGAATAATGTCTTCTTCCTGCCGTATCTGATGGGCGAGCGTTCCCCGCACAACAACCCGGATGCAAGAGGAACCTTCATCGGCCTGACCATGGACACCACAAGAGAGGATATGACCCAGGCTGTTCTCGAGGGCGTTGCCTTTGCGATCCGCGATTCCTTTGAGGTAGCAAAATCCCTCGGCATCCAGATCGAGAGAACGAAAATCTGCGGAGGCGGTGCAAAGAGCCCGCTGTGGAGACGCATGATCGCAAACGTGCTGAACATCAAAGTGGACCGTATTGAGTCCGAGGAAGGCCCGGCACTTGGCGGAGCCATGCTGGCAGCCGTTGCCTGCGGTGTCTTTTCATCCGTAGAAGAGGCGGCAGAAAAAATTGTTCGTGTGACAGAGACCATCGAGCCGGAACCGGAACTGGTTGAGAAATATGAGCGCCAGTATCAGAAATTTGCAAAGATTTATCCGACCGTAAAAGATCTGTTTACAGAGCTGCTGTAATAAAAAGGGGTAAGAAATAAGATGAAGAAAGTGGAACATGGGAAAACATTTGACCGGAATGCAGCAAACCCGCCGGCGTTTGAAATCTTTCACAACACCGTGACAGAAGGCTATCCGGAGCACTGGCATACCGCAATTGAAATTATCATGCCGACCAGAGGCGAATATGAGGTTGTTGTCGGAAAAGACAGCTATAATCTCAAAGAGGGCGACATCATTATGATCAATTCCGGCGTTGTACACGGAATGAGATTCGTATCCCAGGGAGAACGGATTGTCATGCTGGTGGAACCGGGCTGTGTGGAGAATCAGGAAGAAATGGAAACGATTTTCCTGCGGCTTCCGGCCATCTACTTCAAAAAAGAGGATGAGGAAGATCCCTTCTATCTGTTTCTACGCAGCCAGATTCTGGAACTGGTGCGGGAATACGATAATGAGGGCGCAGTGATGACGCACAGAATCTGCACCGGCCTCAAAGAGCTTTTTTCAGAGTTTGGCCGCAAGGGCTTTTCGGATGCCAACGCGCAGAATACGTTCGGGGCAATGAAGCAGCAGGAATATATAGAGGCTGTTTTAAGCGCCTGCCGTTATATCAATGTCCATTACATGGAGAATCTTTCTCTCGAGGAAGTAGCTGCGGTCAGCGGATTTTCCAAGTTCCACTTTACCAGAATTTTCAAGCAGTACATGAACATGACATTCTATGAGTACCTCAATTCTAAACGCGTCAAACGCGCAGAGGAGCTTCTGTACGACAAAAAGATGAGTATCACGGATGTGGCGATGAATTCCGGATTCTCTTCTTTAAGTGCCTTCAACCGTACCTTCAAGACGGTAAAGGCCTGTTCGCCGAGCGATTACCGCAGACAGCGGGAGTCGATGGTACAGGCTTTGCTGATGCAGGGATAAAAAGACTTGTATTTCACACTTTACTGTGCTAAAATGGTAGTATTCCGAGTTATAAGAATGAGATGGGGACTTAATTTTCGTACAGGAGGGCTTGAAATGAACAAGAA
>CABUPZ010000153.1 GCA_902493585.1 uncultured Fusicatenibacter sp.
CCGGAATCTCCGGTTGCTTCCAAATGTATCGCCTGCGGAATCTGTGCGAAAGCCTGTCCGATGGGTATCCTTGAAGTGCAGGACAAATAAGAACAACAAAGCGTATCCGGAAACTGGTTCTCTCAATTTCCGGATACGCTCTTTTTTCAGGATCTTCCGAACCCCTTAATCCTGTGCTTTTGCCGCTTTCTCTGCAAATTCTGTCGTCACCAGTTTGTCATACGGCGCACGTTCTTTCAATTCTCCTGCACTCTCCAGAATATTCTGAAGCAGATCAAAGCTGTCCTGTTCAAAGATCAGATTGCTCTTCCAGGTGTCCTGCTCGTAATATCTGTTTACGATGGTTGTGATTGTCTCAAGTTTTGTTTCCTCAAACTGAGGAGCGATCACTTCCGCAATCTCCTCCGGCGTATGCGTCTGCACATATTCCATTCCTCTCTGAAGCGCATTGGTGAATTTCTGGATCACCTCAGGATTTTCCTCTATATAGCTTTCCTTTGCGCTGTAGGAAGTATATGGGACATAACCGGATTCGGTTCCGACGGACGCCACCACATAGCCCGCGCCCTCTTCTTCCAGGGCGGTCGCCGACGGTTCAAATTCGATTGTGTAATCGCCCTGGCCGCCGGAAAATGCAGCGGCGGTGGAACCGAAGTCGATGCTCTGGTTGATTTCAAGATCCGCCGCCGGATCGATGCCTTTGTCTTTCAGAACATATTCAAAGACCATCTCCGGCATTCCGCCTTTTCTTCCACCCAGAACCGTTTTCCCTTTCAGGTCTTCCCACTGGAAATCTTCGTCCGGCTCCCGTGCAACGACAAAGTTGCCGGCGCGCTGTGTCAGCTGGGCAAAATTCACGACAGGATTGGAGGTTCCTTCCAGATATGCATAGACAGAAGCTTCCGCTCCCATAAATCCAATGTCCGCTTCCCCTGAGATCACAGCGGTCATGACTTTGTCGGCGCCAAAGCCATTGACCAGTGTCAGATCAATGCCTTCCTCCTCAAAATACCCTTCCTCAATCGCCACATACTGAGGCGCATAGAAGATGGAATGCGCCACCTCATTGAGTGTCACCGGAATCAGTTCTTCCTCATCGGCGGGCTGTTCTTCCGTCTGGCTGACGGAGGATACCGCCGCCGGTTCCTCCTCCTTGGTCGTATCGCCGCAGCCCGCAAGCAGAACGCAGAGAACTGCCGGAACGATCAGATATACTGCTTTCTTTTTCATAATTTCCTCCCTGTTACATCTGAGATTGTCAGTAACTACTTTTATAGTTATGCAGCATGGAGGAAAAACGTCACCGGTACATCTTTTTCTGCTCCCGCAGGGTAAGCCACAGAGACAGCAGAAGCGCGAGCCAGTCACTGATCGGCTGTGCCCAGAAGATTCCGTTGATTCCCATGAATGGTTTTCCCAGGGACTGAAAAAAGGTGGTCGCCAGCATGATAAATCCCAGAGCCGGCGTGATGATTTCCCGCTCCGTAATTATTCCCCAGGATCGGCTGGATCCCCTGACTGATCCCGCTGGCGGGCATGATCACAAAGGTCATGACACTGGAGACGACTGCGTAGACACTGATCGCCGTATCACCGCCATATTTTCCGAGCTGCCCGTTATACACCAGACTGATCAGCCCCATTGCGATCTGGGAGATTTTCCCCACGCCCGCGGAAAAGGCTGAACAGCGTCGCGCCTCCCGCCGAACAGTTCAGCCCCACCGCCATCATGAGGAAAGACAGCGGGAAGCAGACCGAAAGCCCCGCCAAAGCGCTGGTCCCGCAGTAATTTCCCACAAAAATCCGGTCGACAATATTGTAAATCGCCGTGATCAGCAGGGAAATCGCCGATGGTTCGGCCATCCGCCGCCGGTTTCCGGCTGAACCGTATCTGACATACCCTATTTTTCTTTCATGCAGACATACACTTTGTTGATCGTCTGTACTGCTGTTTTCAGCTCTGCCCGGGAAATTGCTTCCAATCGCTGTCCCAGTTCCTGATAATAATCATGGACGTAACGCCGGTAATACTTCTGACCTAATCCGGTCAGCTTCAGCAGCACATTGCGCCCATCTTCCTTATCCGGATATTTGATGAGAACACCCTGCTCCTCCAGTTCTCTGACCAACCGGGTGATGCTTGGCATGATCACGTTCAGATGCCGGCTGATATCCGAAACCTGCACCTTCCCTTTCTGCTGTTCCGTCAGCACGACCGCATCGATCACATGGATATGACGCGGCTTAATTCCTTTGGGAAGCTCCGGCATGGTCTCGACGATCCTCCTGGCTGTCGTGCAGGCATCAATAAATCGCTTCAATTCTTCCTCCGTATGCTCCATATCATGACTCCTGTTTTTAAATTTAATTACCTTTAATAATTATCTATAGTAACTATGGGTTCTTTTCCTCGATTTTTCAATCCTTTTTTGCATTTTTCCGTCTCATGATCTCCCGGATATCTTTCAGCGCATCTCCGTATTTCTTTGAGATCATTCCCGGGTTTCTGCGCAGCTGGCGCGCCGCATGACGGTACTTCCGGTTGGTGCGGGAACCGATCTCCTGAATTTCTTTCACCAGCATTTCCTGAAGAGAAGACAATTCTTCCGTCTTCTGTTTTCCGGCTTCCACGGATTGTGCCAGTTTCTGTGCCAGCTCTCTCAAACGCTGCTGCTGTATCTGACGGTATTCTTCCAGATTTCGGAGAAATTCTCCTTTTCCGGCAAGTTTTTCCCGGAATTTCTTCTGCTGCTCTTCATAATCCTGCTCCGCAAAGGCGGATGCTACCTCCAGACGTTTCTGCAGACGCCGGATATGCTCGTTGCTCTCGCTGAGCTTGATCAGCGTTTCTTTCAGATCCAATGCCTCATGGAACGACTGCGTAACATCGCCAGCCACCAGGATACTCAGCACTACCGTGACAACCTCTGCCGCTGTTGCCGGGATCCTCAGCACTGCCGTTTCCACCGGCGGATGTATCACCCGCACCAGCAAGACAGAAAAGAATCCCCACGCCAGCGACGAAGTCAGGCAGATATAACCGTTCAAATTAACTTTCTGATTGCTGTAATCCC
>CABUPZ010000154.1 GCA_902493585.1 uncultured Fusicatenibacter sp.
AGAAGGAAACTGGACCGCTTATCCGAAGGGAATGATCTGGACGTTCATCAAAAAAGGATACCCGGTGGAGCGGGGAATGGATGTTGTGATTTACGGAAATATTCCAAACGGTTCCGGACTTTCCTCTTCCGCATCGGTGGAGGTTGTGACAGGCGTGATGCTGCGGGATCTGTTCGGCTACGACCAGCTGACGAACACGGATCTTGCACTGTTTGGCCAGTATTCAGAAAATAATTACAATGGCGTCAACTGCGGAATCATGGACCAGTTTGCTGTGGCAATGGGAAAGAAAGACTGTGCGATCTTTCTGGATACCAGCGATCTTTCCTATGAGTACGCGCCGGTGAAGCTGGAGAATGCGCGTATCGTCATTGCGAGCAGCAACAAAAAGCGCGGCCTTGGAGATTCCAAGTACAATGAGCGCCGCAGTGAGTGTGAGACGGCACTGGCAGAGCTGCAGAAGGTGAGCAACATCGGCAGCCTGGGCGAGCTGACGGTGGAGGCTTTCGAGGAAATCCAGTCAGCGATCCAGGATCCGGTGCGTGTGAAACGTGCCCGCCATGCAGTAGCGGAAAACCAGAGAACCATCGAGGCGGTAAAGGCACTGAAAGCCAATGATATCAAGACCTTCGGAGAACTGATGAATGCGTCCCACGTATCTCTGCGGGATGATTATGAAGTGACCGGAATCGAGCTGGATACGCTGGTGGAGGAAGCATGGAAGTGCCCGGGCGTGATCGGTTCCCGCATGACCGGAGCCGGATTCGGCGGATGTACCGTAAGCATCGTGGAAAATGATGCCATCGACAATTTCATCGAGAAAGTCGGAGCGGCATATAAGGAGAAAATCGGCTACGCGGCAGATTTCTATGTGGTAGATATCGGACCGGGCGCGGGCGTTCTGGAGTAACCGTACAATTCTGGCGTAAGGAGGCGCAGAATTATGATAGAAGAAAGTATTGCAAAACTGGTACAGTATGGCATGGAACAGGGGCTTCTGCAGGAAGAGGACAGGATCTACGCGATCAACCGGATCCTGGAGGTCCTGAACATGGATGCGTATCAGGAACCGGAGCAGGTGCCGGAGCAACCGGATCTTGAGGAGACGCTGAATGAGCTTCTTGATTACGCAGCCGAAAAGGGACTGATGGAGCATAACAGTGTTGTTTACCGGGATCTGTTTGACACCAAGCTGATGGACTGCCTGATGCCGAGACCGTCGGAGGTGACGGCAAAATTCCGGGAGCTGTATCAGAAAAGCCCGGTGGAAGCAACGGATTATTTCTACAAGCTGAGCCAGGATTCCAACTACATCCGCCGTTACCGGATCAAAAAGGATATGCGGTGGAGCGTTTCCAGCCCGTATGGGGACATTGATATTTCCATCAATCTTTCCAAGCCGGAGAAGGATCCGAAGGCCATCGCGGCGGCGAAGCTTGCAAAACAGAGTGGATACCCCAAGTGTCTGCTCTGCAAGGAAAATGTCGGATATGCAGGACGGGTCAATCATCCGGCAAGACAGAATCACCGGATCATTCCGCTGAAGATCAACGGCACCGACTGGGGATTCCAGTATTCTCCGTATGTATATTACAATGAACATTGCATTGTATTTAATTTTGAACATATTCCAATGAAAATTGAGCGGGCGACCTTTGTCAAGCTGTTCGATTTCATTAAGCTGTTTCCTCATTATTTTATCGGTTCCAATGCGGATCTTCCGATCGTGGGAGGTTCCATCCTGAGCCATGATCACTACCAGGGCGGGCATTATACCTTCGCCATGGCGAAGGCGCCGATCGAACAGCATTTCATGATCCCGGGCTATGAGGATGTGGAGGCGGGAATCGTCAAATGGCCGCTTTCTGTGATCCGTATCCGCAGCGGAAATGAAAAACGGCTGATCGATCTTGCAGAGCATATTCTGGAATGCTGGCGCGGATATACGGATGAGGCAGCTTTCGTGTTCGCGGAAACCGACGGGGAGCCCCACAATACGATCACGCCGATCGCACGGAAGGTGGGAGATACGTTCGAGCTGGATCTGACGCTCCGCAACAACATCACCACAGAGGAATATCCGCTGGGCGTATACCATCCACATGCAGAGTATCATCATATTAAGAAAGAGAACATCGGCCTGATCGAGGTTATGGGCCTGGCAATCCTGCCGGCACGTCTGAAAGAGGAGATGGAGCTTCTGGCAGAATATCTTGTGGAGAAGAAAGAGATCCGTTCCTGCGAGGCGCTGGAAAAACATGCAGACTGGGCGGAGAAGATCGTGCCGCTGCATCCGGAACTGAATGCAGATAACGTGATGGATATCCTGAAAGAGGAGATCGGAAAGGTATTTGTCGGAGTTCTGGAAGATGCCGGAGTTTACAAATGCACCAAAGAGGGAAGAGAAGCATTTGCAAGATTCCTGAAAACATTGTAAGATAGAAAAGTGTAACAGTTCAGCCAGCTGAACTGTTACGACAGAAAAAAAGAAAAATCGGAGGACAAAGCATATGAAAATCTTAGTTACCGGCGGTGCTGGATACATTGGAAGCCATACCTGTGTGGAACTGCTGAACGAGGGCTATGATGTGGTTGTCATGGACAATCTCTACAATTCCAGCGAAAAGGCGCTGGACCGCGTGGAACAGATTACAGGAAAGAAAGTGACCTTTTACAAGACAGACATGCTGGACCGCGAAGGCGTGAAGGAAATTTTCGATAAGGAAAACATCGATGCCGTCATCCACTTTGCAGGTCTGAAAGCGGTGGGCGAATCCGTTCGCAAGCCGATTGAATATTATATGAACAATATGACAGGAACCCTGATCCTCTGTGATGAGATGAGAAATCACGGTGTGAAGAACATTATCTTCAGTTCTTCCGCAACGGTATATGGGGATCCGGCACAGATTCCGATCACCGAGGAATGCCCGAAGGGAACACCGACCAATCCATACGGATGGACCAAGAGCATGCTGGAGCAGGTGCTGACAGACATCCATACGGCAGATCCGGAATGGAACGTGATCCTGCTTCGTTACTTCAACCCGATCGGAGCGCATAAGA
>CABUPZ010000155.1 GCA_902493585.1 uncultured Fusicatenibacter sp.
CCGTTCGACTTCTGGTCCACGATGTGCAACGAGGGCGAGCTGCTGGAAAAATTCAATATTCAGCTTTCCCCGATTCCGCTTCCGGAGCTGACCGAAGAGATGAAGAAAGTAAAAGCAGAGGGCACCGAGGTAGAGAAAGTCGTTGCTTACTGCAATACCAATATGTGTGTAAAAATAAAACCGGAAGAGCTGGAAAATGTAGCAGCTCTGAAGGTTGCGATGAAGAACCTGGCTGTCAAATATTCCTGCAATGCTGGAACGCAGTGCAGGGCGAGATCGGCATTATGCCGTGTGCGGCAAACTCCCTGCTGAACGAAGAGGGAATTCCGGTTGTCTGTGAGACCGATATCCACGGTGCCATCACCGCTCTGATGGTAGAGGCTGCCGGCAGAAACGACAAGAGAAGCTTCTTTGCTGACTGGACGGTACGTCACCCGGACAACGAGAACGGCGAGCTGCTGCAGCACTGCGGACCGTGGCCGATCTCTGTTGCACAGGAAAAACCGACGATCGGTTATCCTCTGGCATTCAGCCATCCGGGCGCTGTAGAGGCACAGGCAAAATTAGGTGAAATGACACTGGCGCGTTTCGACGGAGACAACGGAGAGTACTCCCTGCTGCTTGGAAATGCAAAAGGTGTAAAGGGCCCTTACACGAAGGGAACCTACGTATGGGTTGAGGTACAGAACCTGAAACGCCTGGAGGCAAAAATCGTGGAAGGACCGTACATCCACCACTGCGTCGGTATCCACGAGAACGTTGTGCCGGTTCTGTATGAAGCATGCAAATACATCGGCATTGCCCCGGATTTATATGATCCGATTGAGGAAGATGTCAAAGCATATTTAAGAGGAGAATGAAAATCATGAGTGAATACAAGGAATTAAGTTGTCTGGCGTATGATCTGCGGAAGAAAGTAGTGGAAATGGTAGTTTCCGGCAAGGGCGGCCACATCGGCGGTGACATGAGTGTCATTGATGTGCTTGTAGCGCTGTATTTTAAAGAGATGAACATCAGCCCTGAGAACATGGACGACCCGGACCGCGACCGTTTTGTGATGAGTAAAGGTCATTCCGTTGAGGCATATTATGCGGTACTTGCAGCAAAGGGATTTTTCCCGATGGAAGAAGTCATCGAAAAATTCTCCAAATTCGGCAGCCCGTACATCGGCCATCCGAACAATAAACTGCCGGGCATCGAGATGAACTCCGGTTCTCTCGGCCACGGACTTCCGGTCTGCGTGGGAATGGCACTGGCAGGAAAAATGGATAAAAAAGATTACCGTGTTTACACCGTTATGGGTGACGGCGAGCTGGCAGAAGGCTCTGTCTGGGAGGGCGCGATGTCTGCAGGAAACTACAAGCTGGACAACCTCTGCGCGATCGTAGACCGTAACCGTCTGCAGATCTCCGGAAATACCGAGGATGTCATGAAACAGGACAGCCAGGAGGAAAGATGGGCAGCGTTCGGATGGAATGTTCTTTCCGTACCGGGCAACGATATGGACGCGCTCGTTCATGCGTTTGAACTGGCAAAACACTGCAAGGGAAAACCGACGGTTATTATTGCAAATACAACGAAGGGCTGTGGTTCTTCTGTGATGGAAAATAAGGCGGAGTGGCATCATAAAGTGCCGACACCGGAGGAAGTAGAGCAGATCATGAAGGATCTGGATGAGAGAAAGGAGGCACTGTCATGAACAAGATTCCAAACAGACAGGCCATTTGTGAGGTTTTAATGAAACATGCCGAAACGGATAAAGATATCGTGGTACTCTGCAGCGATTCCAGAGGAAGTGCTTCCCTGACACCGTTTGCAAATGCGTATCCGGAGCAGTTTGTAGAGATGGGTATCGCAGAGCAGGATCTGGTCAGCGTTTCTGCCGGTCTTGCAAAATGCGGCAAGAAAGCATTTGCGGCATCTCCGGCGTGCTTCCTTTCTACAAGAAGCTATGAGCAGGCGAAGATTGACTGTGCATACTCCAACACCAACGTAAAGCTGATCGGCATCAGCGGCGGTGTAAGCTACGGTGCACTCGGCATGAGCCATCATTCTGCACAGGATATCGCAGCAATGGCAGCCATTCCGAACATGCGCGTTTATCTGCCGAGCGACCGTTTCCAGACAGCAAAACTGGTTGAGGCGCTTCTTACCGATGAGAAACCGGCTTATATCCGTGTGGGAAGAAATGCCGTTGAGGATATTTACAGCGAAGAAAATACACCGTTTGAGATGGATAAGGCAACGGTTCTGTCGGAAGGCACCGATGTTTTACTGGTAGCCTGCGGTGAGATGGTCCGCCCGGCGCTCGATGCAGCTGCTATGCTGAAAGAAGAGGGAATCAGCGCAGGACTGCTCGATATGTACTGTGTGAAACCGCTGGACAAAGAGGGCCTAGTAGAGGCTGCAAAGAAGGCAAAAGTTGTCATTTCGATCGAAGAGCACGCTCCATTTGGCGGCCTTGGTTCGATGGTAAGCCAGGTGGTCGGCGCAGAGTGCCCGCGTAAGGTAGTCAACATGTCTCTGCCGGATGCGCCGGTGATCACGGGAACTTCCAAAGAAGTATTTGACTATTATGGATTGAATGCCGAGGGCATTGCAAAAAAAGCGAAAGAATTACTGGCTTAATCAGAAATGGAATCAGCGGTGAATGTGATAGCCCGCAGGGAACTGTAAACTGCCGCAGGTCTGCGTATGCCATGTTCCTGCGTGCCTGGGCGGAAGAAAATCCGGGAACGCAGGAACTTTTTCTATATAACCAGGAACAAATCGTTCTGCGGAAATAATCAGGAATAAATCGTTCTGCGGAAGATGTTGGAATGTGTGGTAATCGCCAAAGATCTTGCCTATAGGGGCAGGGTGAACGCTGCGATAATAAACAATGACGCATTGTATGCTGAAAAACAGGGTGTATTCAGCGTTATTCGAGAAGGGGATCTGGATATTTATAAAATTTTAGGAACGGAGCTGGAAAAATGGAGAAAAGGTATATCATCGGAATTGACCAGAGCACGCAGGGAACGAAAGCGCTGCTCTTTGA
>CABUPZ010000156.1 GCA_902493585.1 uncultured Fusicatenibacter sp.
CGAATCCAAGCTTCCACTCTGCCACTCCGGCGAGATCGGCACTTTGGATCACTTTCAGTTTTTCCTCCATGGACTGCTCATCCTCCATCCAGATCGTGTATCTGGCATCGGAAGTTTCTACCGTTGCCACATTCTGGCCAAGGGATGCATCCCAGGTTTCTGTCATCTGATTCTCTTTGGCATAGTTTTTGGCGCCATCCATGCCCAGCACCTCGCTGGTAATGGCGCTCTGTCCGAACTTTTCCGTCCAGACACGGGTATAAAACGGGATTCCGCAGATCACCTGATCGGCAGGCATCACCCGCGTCATCTCCTCCACGGCCTGCTGTACGAACGGGAGGGATGAAACAGAGCCTGCCTCCTCGCTTCCCGCGAAATGTTCGTCATAGGCCATGACAATCATATAGTCCACAAATCTTGCCTGCTCGCCGCGCTGATAATACATCGTGTAAGCCTGCGGTACCGGCGTATCGACCGACACCACAAGATTCTGTGCATGCGCCGCGCTCGTCAGTTCCCGCAGAAACTGCAGGTAATGCGGGATTCCGGCCTCTTTCAGATTCTCGAAATCCACGTTGATGCCGTCCATGCCGCACGATGCTGCCTCGGCGAGCAGCTGCTCAATGATTCTGCTGCGCACGGATGCGTAGGCAAGATCGGTTGTTTCGTCAAATGCTTCATTAAAGTTATCAATCAATCCCCAGACTTCCCGTCCCGCTTCATGCGCCAGTTTCACGTAATCGGCGCTCGCAAGGCTGGAAATCGTACCGGTTTCGTCTGTCACGGAAAACCAGGTCGGTGAAATCACGTTCACGCCGGTCATTTCTGCTGTCATCTCTGCCATCGCGTCGTTCGACTCGGTCGATGTGCTCTGATGCCAGACCAGATTGATTTTGTGATCCCGTGTAATTCTTTCATAGGAATCTTTCTTTGCCGTCCGCGCTTCGATGGCCTCCGGCTCGGAGATATCCTCTGTCTGGATGTAGCCGGTATAGCCGTCCGCCGTCATGACTTTGCACCAGTTGTCCAGATTTTCCAGATACAGCAGGGTGTCACCCTTCTGTACATCCGCAAGAATCAGACTCTTGATGCCGCCTTTCTGGCGCACCTGTGCGGTGTCTGACTGTACCGTCGCCTGCTCCACGCCGTCCCATTCATTCCGGATTACAACACGGTTGGGATCGCTGTAATATGCATAGTCGAGATCTGTGTATTCTTTTACGACATCCAGCGAAATGTAAACCGTTCCGTCGCTCTCCTGCTGTACGGCAGGCTGTCCGCCCGGTGTTTTGGCAACGGCCGCATCGCCCGGAAGCAGTGTCTGCACGCCGCCGCTCGTTGTAAGCAGGATTCCTTTTGTTTCTTCATCCCAGTAGAAGCAGCTGTTCAGCTGGGATTCTACATATGTGTACGCCGCATACGGCTCTCCTCCGATAAGGACGGCCTGCTCTTCCAGAAGTTCTCCGTTCTGGATCAGCGCAACGCTGTTTTCGTCTGTCAGGTTAAAATATTCGTTCCCGGCCATGTATTCGGTTCCGGGTTTATATCGGTTTATCAAAAATGAAACAATGCCTGCTGCACCGACTAGCACGATCAGAATCAGTACGACCAGTACCGGCGCTGCTTTTTTCTTCTGTTGCTCCTTCATGTGTTCTTTTCCCCTTTTCTTCGCTCTGAAGATCTCCCCACTTGCGCCCATTATAACAAAAAAAATACCCAATAGCAACCGTTATGCGCAAGGGAACCGCATGCGAGTCAGAAAGTATCGTTACAGTTCACTGGTTCCCAGCGAACTGTAACATTCGCAGCCCTCATTTAAAGTTTTGCTTCGCAAAAGGAGGGCTGCTCACACCTGAATCATGTTCTTACGCAGCGAAACAGCAGGTGTTTCACTGCTGATTGAACAGTAACGAAAGTATCGTTGCTTTTTGCTATTGGGTATTTTTCAGAAAATCTGTTTAAAAAGTTTTGTCGATTGTTTGTTTCATGGCTTATTTGCAGTTGTGACGTACAAAAAAGAAAGCCCCATCGATCCGTATGAAATACTTTTGTTTTTAGTTTCAATGATCATGTTTCGCGGGGACGCCTTCTTATCCGATCCGTTTTTTCTGTGCCTGCTTCCGGCCGGAGTATGCACCCTCCGGACAGAAGCAAAGGTTTCCCCAACTCCCATTATACTTCAAACCGGGGGAATTACAAATAAAGTTTATCCCTTCATTTCTGAAAAAATTATGCGAAATGTAAAAAAAATCTTAAGTTCTTTACTTCTTTCCGTGATGTGTTATACTATATCGTAAGCAGCCCTATTTATATAAGTAAAGAGTAATTAAGGACGTGAGAGTTATGAAAATAGAAAAAATCAATGATAACAAGATCCGCTGCACACTGACCAGCGCCGATCTTGCCGAAAGAAATTTAAAGCTCAGCGAACTGGCTTACGGCACGGAAAAGGCCCGCAGCCTGTTTCAGGATATGATGCTTGAAGCCAACCAGCAGTTCGGCTTCAACGTGGATAATGCCCCGCTCATGGTCGAGGCCGTTCCGGTGGCTCCGGACAGCATTGTCCTCATTATCACCAGAGTCGAGGATCCACAGGAGCTCGACACCCGCTTCGCCAAATTTGCTCCATCCGGCGACGATACGGACGGACCGGAACCGGTACAGTATTCCGGCGCGGACGACATCATCGACCTGTTCCACAAGCTCTGCGATGTGAAGAACAAGGCACAGGAAATCGCAAAGAAAGCGGCACAGAAGGAAAACGAAAAAGAGCCTGCAGCATCCGAGGAAAAGAATGTGGATCTGGTACGCACCTTCCACTTCTCAACCCTCGACGATGTCATCAGCTCCGCAAAAGCGCTGAACCAGTATTTTACCGGCAGCAATTCCCTCTATAAGAACAGGGCAGATGCCAACTATCAGCTCGTTCTGCACCAGTCCGGCTGCAAACCGGAGGAATTCAACAAGGTCTGCAACATTCTTTCTGAGTACGGCAGACAGGAATCCTTCTCCCTGGCCGCTGAAGCATTTCTGCT
>CABUPZ010000157.1 GCA_902493585.1 uncultured Fusicatenibacter sp.
GCCTATGGGGCTGCTGGCGCTTACAACAACAAAGTATATCATTTATGGAAACGGACAGATCCGGAAGTGAAAAATCGCAACAATTCACCCGGCGGCACTGTTACAAAAAATCAGCGAAAGCTGTAAAGGATCGGCTGTATGACTGCGCAGAGGCGTCTGATCATACAGCCGGTTTTTGCGCGGAAAAGAAACGCTCTGCATATTATATAAAAAAATACAAAAGGATATGCAGGAAAATGAAAAATTATGTAACGGTATCTCTGGAAACGCATTTGTTTTTCGGAAGGATCATGAAAGAGCATGCGTTCTTTCTTCTGGCTGCTTTTCCGGAAAAGGAGGAAGCATATCGGAAAGAGGCAGACCGGTTCCGGGAAGAATTTGAAGAGCTTTTGGAGATCGTGGTAAAGAGCGCCGATGGAATGGTCAGTCATGAGGTGCTCCATTCCGGGGAAGTGGTCACGGAATTTACAGAGACCGCGGAGCGGCAGACCAGCCGGCTGACAGGTATCCCCATTGACAGCTGCATCACCCAGGCGGAACAGAAGCTGCAGGGAGGAACTGCATGGAGAATCAGCCGGGAACAGGTGCAGTGGGTGAAGCGGCTGAATCAAAGAGCGGTTCAACTACTGAACGGTCTGATTGCGTTCAAGGAGCGGATTCTGAGGGAAGTGGGAACCTGCCGGCTGTATACATTCAATTATCCGCTGCTGATCGAGCATATTCTCAGGGAGGCAAGGACGTACCGTCAGATTCTGATGAATCTGGAACGGAATGCCTGCTTTTCCATGCAAGACATAAGAGAGACAGAAATGTTCTGGAATCAGATCATGATGGAACATGCACAGTTTATCCGGGGACTTCTTGATCCTACCGAATGTGAACTGATCGATACAGCGGATGGATTTGCGAAAGACTACTGCCGGCTGTTGGAGGAAGCGAAAAAGCAGGACTGCCGGGCGATGGAAGGATTTACCAGGAAAACCACGGAAATCACAGAACAGTATCGGGATTTTAAAGCGGCGGGAGCAAAGGGAATCACAGAGTGTGAGATACGGTCTGTCATCCTTCCCCTGCTGGCGGACCACGTGCTGAGGGAAGCCAATCATTATCTTCGCCTTTTATCGGAGTGACGGCTGCTTTAAATATGTTTTAAGCCGAAAAAACCGCTGTGCGAAACATCGGGCCTATCAGTGCCCGGGAGTTTTCGTACAGCGGTCCGCATTCCGGTACCGTGTTTCGTCTGGACCTCCGATCAGATGTAATCGGCTCTTTCCAGATAACGCATCAGGATATCTGCGCAGTTTTCCACACCAAGTTGTGACGTGTCCAGGATCATATGGTAATCGTTGACGTCACCCCATGTTTTTCCTGTATGTTTGTAATAGTAGGAAGCTCGCTCTTTGTCCGTCTGGTTGACTTTTTCTTTTGCCTCCTCATAGTTTAAATTCTCTTTTCCCATAATCCGATGGATGCGGTCTTCCTTGTCTGCGCATACGAAGATGTTCAGCACATTTCGGTGATCTTTCAGAATATCCGATGCACATCTGCCGAGGATGATGCAGGGCTGTTCGGCCAGTTTCCGGATAGCCTCTGCCTCACTCTCAAACATATGGTCATTCACATGTTCCTCGATGTAAGCTTTGTCGTATACCGGGATATTCAGCCGTTTGGAAAGTTCTGCCGCAATGATGCTTGCCCCGGTTCCGAAACGGCGGCTCATAGTGATTACTAACTTCATTCGAACTCCTCCTCCTTTGTAGACAAAATGTAGGATAGGTCTATTATAACACTTCTTCGGCGGTTTGTCCGGCTTTTTTTCCGCTGAAAGCGAAACTACTGCTTCACATTTGCAAGAGCGTTGACTTTTCAAAGACGATATTGTAAAATTCTTTAACATGGGATAAGTTTCGCTGCTTACGGGGTACCTGCAGCGGAACGTTGATAATGAACAGTGAGGAGAACAGAAATGTACGAAAACATCGACTTCGATCAGATAGATCTCTCCGGTCCTGCGCCGGAGCAGGAACCAGAGCGCCAGTATTACTTTATAGCAATCGCAAGGGAACTTGTGCGTCGTCAGAGTGAAAAACTCGGACGTCCGCTGACAGCATGTACGACGACTTTCGGCTGTCAGATGAATGCCCGTGACTCCGAAAAGCTGGAAGGGATCCTTGAGGCGGTCGGCTATCAGAAGAGTGACAGTGAGGATGCCGACTTTGTCATCTATAATACCTGTACCGTGCGGGAAAACGCAAATCTGAAGGTGTATGGACGACTGGGACAGCTTGGAAAGAGGAAGAAGAATCACCCGGGGATGAAGATTGCCCTGTGCGGCTGCATGATGCAGGAGCCTCATGTGGTGGAAAAACTGAAAAAAAGCTATCCCTTTGTGGATCTGATTTTCGGAACCCACAATATTTTTAAGTTCGCGGAGTATCTGGAAGAGATTCTCAGCGGGGAAAACAGAATTGTGGAGATCTGGGAAGACACGGATAAGATTGTTGAGAATCTTCCGGTGGACCGGAAGTATTCTTTTAAGTCCGGCGTCAATATCATGTTTGGCTGCAACAATTTCTGCAGCTACTGTATCGTTCCGTATGTCCGGGGACGGGAGCGGAGCCGGAAGCCGGAAGAGATTCTTGCGGAGGTGAAGCGTCTGGTGGCGGACGGCGTGGTGGAAGTCATGCTGCTGGGACAGAATGTCAATTCTTACGGAAAAAATCTGGAGCATCCGATGACCTTCGCGCAGCTTCTCCGGGAGGTTGCTAAAGTGGAAGGATTGAAGCGGATTCGTTTTATGACTTCCCATCCGAAGGATTTGTCCGACGAATTGATCCAGGTGATGGCGGAGGAACCGAAGATCTGCCGTCATCTTCATTTGCCTCTGCAGTCGGGCAGCAGCCGGATCCTGAAGCTGATGAACCGCCGTTATACAAAGGAACAGTATCTGGCACTGGCTGAGAAGATCAAAACAGCTATTCCGGACATTTCATTGACAACGGATATTATTGTAGGTTTCCCGGGAGAAAC
>CABUPZ010000158.1 GCA_902493585.1 uncultured Fusicatenibacter sp.
ATTGACTGTGAAAATGGAAGGTGACCGCACACAGGGCGCGTATATCCGGATTACCAGAAAGATGATGGAGCAGTTTGGTCTTCGAGCAGAAGAACACAACGGAGCTCTTCGCATTCCCGGAGGGCAGAAGACCCATCGGTCGGAGTATGCGATTGAACCGGACGTTTCCGGAGCCTGCTATTTCTATGGAATGGCGCCGCTGCTGGGTATTGATGTGACTGTGCGGGGGATTCATCCGGATTCCATGCAGGGAGATCTGAAATTCCTGTCGGTACTGAAAGAAATGGGATGCCCTTCCGAAGATACCGAAGCAGGAATCTGTGTCCGCGGAAGCCGGATGCAGGAGTTCACAGGCGTCACTGTGAACATGAAAGAATTTTCCGATCAGACGATGACGCTGGCGGCCATCGCACCATTCGCGTCCACGGAGACAAAGATTACCAATATCGGGCACATCCGTTTTCAGGAATCTGACCGCATCGCGGCAATCTGTACCGAACTGCAGCGCATGGGCATCGACTGCCGGGAACTGCCGGAGGAGGACGGAATCCTGATCCGCCCCGGAATTCCTTCGGAGGCGACCATCGAGACATACGATGACCACCGGATTGCAATGGCGTTTTCTCTGCCGGGATTGAAGGCGGGAAACATCACGATCTCAAATCCCGGATGCTGCCGGAAGACTTTTGAAAATTATTTTGATCTGCTGACAGAACTGTTCGGAAACGGAAGGAATTTTCTTGACAAAACAAGGCTAGACGGGTAAAATAACTGTTAGCCATAGAAAAAAACAGAGAAGAGGAAGAGTAGAAACGAATGCAGGATTCAGAGAACTGCCGGTAGGGTGCGAGGCAGGGAATGCGCGTTTTGAACTGGCCTCGGAGTTTCTTCGCTGAACCGGATCAGTAAGTGAGGACGGATGTTTCCCGTTATCGAAACAATGAGTGCATCTGCGATGTTTCGCAGGTGAAGAAGAGTGGTACCACGGAAAGACAGCCTTTTCGTCTCTGGAAACAGGAGACGAAAAGGCTTTTTTGCTTTCTGAAAGAATAACAGGAGGATGAAACAATGGCAGTACCTTATAACCATAAGGCAATCGAAGCAAAATGGCGGGTGAAATGGGAAGAAAAGCCTGTCAATCCAAAAGTGGATGAAAACGGAAAGGAAAAAGAAAAATACTACTGTCTGGATATGTTCCCGTATCCGTCAGGAAACGGTCTGCACGTCGGACACTGGAGAGGCTATGTTATCTCCGACGTATGGAGCCGCTATAAACTGCAGCAGAATTACTATGTGATCCATCCAATGGGATGGGACGCGTTCGGACTTCCGGCAGAAAACTATGCGATCAAGATGGGCATCCATCCGGAAGTATCCACAAAGCAGAATATTTCCAACATCAAACGTCAGATCCAGGATATCGCTGCGATTTACGACTGGGATATGGAAGTGAACACCACCGATCCGAACTTTTACAAATGGACCCAGTGGATCTTCGTACAGATGTTCAAGAACGGACTGGCTTACGAAAAAGAGTTCCCGATCAACTGGTGCCCGTCCTGTAAGACTGGTCTTGCCAACGAGGAAGTGGTAGACGGAAAGTGTGAGCGCTGCGGTACGACAGTGACCAAGAAAAACCTGCGCCAGTGGATGCTGCGCATCACCAAATACGCAGATCGTCTGCTGGAAGATCTGGACAAACTGGACTGGCCGGAAAAAGTTAAGAAGATGCAGACCGACTGGATCGGACGTTCCTACGGTGCGGAAGTGGATTTCCCGGTAGAAGGAAGAGACGAGAAGATTACCGTCTACACCACACGTCCGGATACGCTCCATGGAGCAACCTTCATGGTACTGGCTCCGGAACATGCGCTGGCAAAGAGCCTTGCGACGGAAGATCATAAAGAAGAGGTAGAGCAGTATATCTTCCAGGCTTCTATGAAATCCAACGTAGACCGTATGCAGGATAAGGAAAAGACCGGTGTATTTACCGGAACCTACGCGATCAACCCGCTGAACGGCGCAAAGGTGCCGATCTGGCTGTCCGATTACGTTCTTGCTGATTACGGTACCGGAGCTATCATGTGTGTACCGGCACATGACGACCGTGACTTTGCATTTGCGAAGAAATTTGATCTTTCGATCATTCAGGTCATCGCAAAAGACGGCAAGGAAATCGAAAATATGGAAGAGGCCTATACCGAAGCATCCGGAACCATGATCAACTCCGGCGAGTGGAATGGAATGGAGTCTTCTGTCCTGAAAAAAGAAGCTCCGGATATGATCGAAAAGAAAGGCTTCGGACGTAAAAAAGTCAATTACAAGCTGCGTGACTGGGTATTCTCCCGTCAGCGTTACTGGGGCGAGCCGATCCCGATCATCCACTGCCCGCACTGCGGAAATGTGCCGGTACCGGAAGATCAGCTTCCACTGCGCCTTCCGGAAGTGGAAAGCTACCAGCCGACAGGAACCGGCGAATCTCCGCTGGCAGCCATCGACGAATGGGTCAACTGCACTTGTCCGGTCTGCGGGGCAGCAGCAAAGCGTGAGACAAACACCATGCCTCAGTGGGCAGGTTCTTCCTGGTACTTCCTGCGTTATGTGGACAACAAAAACGATCAGGAACTGGTTTCCAAAGAGAAAGCAGATAAATATCTTCCGGTGGATATGTACATCGGAGGCGTAGAACACGCGGTACTGCACCTGCTGTACTCCCGTTTCTATACAAAATTCCTGCATGACATCGGAGTTGTCGACTTTGACGAGCCGTTCACCAAGCTGTTCAACCAGGGTATGATCAACGGAAAGAACGGAATCAAGATGAGCAAATCCAAAGGAAACGTTGTTTCCCCGGATGATCTTGTGAGAGATTACGGATGCGATTCCTTGAGAATGTACGAACTGTTCGTGGGACCGCCGGAGCTGGATGCCGAGTGGGATGACCGCGGAATCGACGGCGTCAACCGTTTCCTGAAACGTTTCTGGAAGCTGGCAATGGACAACAAGGACAGAGA
>CABUPZ010000159.1 GCA_902493585.1 uncultured Fusicatenibacter sp.
AAACGCCAGCAAAAGCACCGGTTTCCAGATTGGAAACAACGCCAGCAGTCCCCCAAAAGAAACTGCAATTCCCTTTCCACCTTTTCTTCCGTGAAAAATTGAGAAGGCATGTCCAAACACCGGTGCCGCCATCACAAGAGCAAAGATCAGCTCCTCTGTACTATAATTCTGACGATACAGTATCACCGGCAAATATCCCTTGCCCATATCCGCCAGCAATGTCAGAATCCCGCACCAGAATCCGCCAAACACAAATGCATTATACGTTCCCGGATTTTCATCCTCTGCAAGTTTTCTGATATCAACGCCTTTCAACAGCCATGTGATGCGATATCCAAACAACATGCTCCCCAAAAAATATCCAAGAAAAACATATGCCAGTTGCATCCTTCTTTTCCTCCAGCCTCTTTTTCTTATTCGAAAGGCAGTTCAAAAGAAATATCGCTTTCCATATCTTCCGAATATCCCTCTAACTCCTGTTCGTATTTCTGCAGAGCTTCCGTAACTGCCATCCGCTCTTTTTCCTTTCCGTTTACAAGATACAGATCAGCCGCCGCCATAAACAGAATATCATTCTCATCTGTACAAGGCGTATCTTCTGAAATATATTTTCTTACAACGTCCTCCGCCCCTTCCAGATCTTTCAGGGTCATTTTTGCGTACACAAGAGCTGTTGCAGCCATCTCATGCTGATCTTCTGCATACCATTTCTCACAGAATTTCAGTGCTTCTTCCTTTTTATCTTCCGCAGCCAGAGCTGAAGCGATCCGAAACTTCAAATCTCCCGGATATACTTCCTGCCACTGGAACAGATTCAACAGTTCCTCACATCTTTCCATTAATTTTTCATGTTCTTCCCTTGCATCCAGCTCGTCCAGGTAATCCTCGATCCAGTCTGCCACACCATACGCAAAATCCGTAGCATCATCCATTTTCAGGATCTCAGCTGCATACTGCGGATCTTTTTCTCTTCCCTGTGCAACAAGTTGTTTGAAGACGTCATAAGCCTCATCCCACTGAGGACAGTTATCCTCCAGCTCACTCATATAACAAATTTCCGTCAATTTATCAAATTTTTTCCATAATTGCTTCATTTTCTTCTCCTGTTCTTTTTCATAGTTTGTTTTTATGTTTTATTCACGTTTCCATTTTCTTCATTTTACACATACAGTATTTTTACGTCAAGAATATTCGCCGTATATTTCTTAACAAATCTATCTCTCATTTTACTTTTATCTCTCATCTTCCTGCAAGGCGATTTTTATCAGCATAAGTATAAAAATAGCACGCATCTCTGCGTACTATACTCCTTTAATCAAATACAGTTATTTTCATAAATTCTATCATATACTTTCTGAGCTTCTCGTCCAAACTCATTGGAATCATAATAATCTGGTGGTGCAAATCCTTTTCTATCAATACAATCCCCAATAGCATCCAATATTTGTCTGACCTTCCCCTGAAGAATCCATTTATCAATATCTGTTATATTATTTTCTAAAAAAATCCTGTCTCTATCACTTAAAATCATTTTCCTCTAATGCTGGCATTTCCTAAATAAAATTGTTTAAATAAACTATATCAATATAAAACAAAAAGTCCCAAATTTTGGGACTTTTGGGCTGCCGCAGACCGGACTTTCTAAGAAAACCCGGAAAGCCGCATAAATACTGTATTTCTGCTATTTTTCCTCTTCAAATTTCTCGAAAAAGGGGCAGAAAAGGGGCAAAATAATTACAATTCTTGTAACGCCGCCCTTTCCGTGGCACTTGTCCAGGAATGTTCGAAGCTGGTCAAGCCGGTGCCGCTGATCGCTCTGGAATAGATCCGCTGCCGGTCAGCTTCCGGAAAAAACGGCTTGAGCTTCTTCGCCCTTGATGGCTTTCTAAGCTCCCTGAGTGCCTTTCTCTCATGCGTCCTTGCCATCTCCACCGAACAGCCTAGTTCTTCGCCGATCTGTTTGAGTGTGCGACTCTGCTGGTACCGCATCCGGATAGTTTCCGCCTGTTTTTCCGGCAACGTGTCCACCGTTCCCCACAGTACCGCCCTCAGTTCTTCCTGCTCTACTCTGTCCAGCACGTCCCCCTCAACGTCAGCCGCTCCCGGCAGCAGATCACCCACCGTGCAGTCTTCATCCTCTCCCACGCTCATGTCAAGGCTCTGTATTCTGCCCGTGCTGGCACTTCTGGCAAGTTCTATGGTATTGCTCTGTATATCACCAAAATACCGCCGTAGCTGGTCATTTGCTGGCTTACAGCCGTATTCTTTCCGGTGATCGTCCACTATTTTTTCATACTGGTGAGCCTTTGCCCTGGCATGGGATGGAACACGAACCACAGAACTACAGTTCTCCACATATCTCCGCATCTGCTGCCGGATCCAGTAACCGGCATAGGTCATAAAAGCTATGCCCTCCTGCGGTTTATACTCATCTACCGCCCTGCAAAGCCCTATGTAACCCTCCTGTTTCAAGTCCTCGATGTCCTCAAATGCCTGGTAATTCTTTGCCACCAGTGCAATATATCCCCGGTTCTGCTCCCAGAGCCTCAGCATATTGCCTGGAACGTCCACGCCTGCCTGGATCCGTGCTACAAGCTGCTCGTTTGTCACGTTTTCTTCTCCCATCTTCGCCACCTCCGCATATAAAGAAAGCCCCGGAACTTCTGTCCGGAGCTGTTCTGCAGTTCTGATCAGCTTATAAACCGGCTGCCTCTCTCATAATCAAGTTGACGATATCGCCATAATCTGCACCAAGATAAGTGTCTGCCGCATCCCCGATCTCATGCCCATATGCTTCGCACAGCTTCACCAGGTCATTTTTTACTTCCGGCAACAGGTGCAGCGTTTTCGGGTATCCGTCTGCCAGCATATCAAACTTATTTCTGATCTGTTTGACCGCTCCTGACCCGTCCAC
>CABUPZ010000160.1 GCA_902493585.1 uncultured Fusicatenibacter sp.
TCCGTCCAGTTCCCCTTCGCCGATACCGATGGTTTCCCCTTTCAGATACCGCAGGATCCGCTCATCTTCCGCCGGTAGATCCAGCACAACGTCAAACGTTTCCGGGGTAAGCGCCATAGCCAGCGCCTGGGACGGCTCAAAACGTCCTTTTTTCACTGTTCCGATCCAAAGACCGGTGCGCAGATAACGGATCCCTTCCGCCGGCTCCATCCCGCTGGAAAGATAATAGATCTGATCCTGCCGGCAGAAAAACTTGCCGGCGTTCCAGTCCCGGCGGGTGTGGGAGAGAAATTCCCGGGCTGGTTCCAGCGGATCTTTTCCTGCGTCTGACTCTTTTCTTTCTCTGTTCCGTTTTTGCTGCGCTGCCTGCAGGTTCTGCTTTTCCTGCTTCCCTGATCTTTGCCTGTTTTCTTTTATCTCCGGATTCCTGCTTACACCGGACAGTAGCTCCCGCCGTTTCCCCTCTCCGGATTTTCTGAGAAGCGCGAGAAAATGTCCCTCTCCCTCCATGCGGTGGGGAAAGATGTGCACACAGTCCGACAGATCCCGTTTTCCGACGGTAATTCCGGGTGCAAACCCTTCATAAGGCGCCACCGGGCAAAGTTCCATATCCGGATATTCTTCCAGAAACTCATCAATAACCTCTTCATTTTCCGTCAGGGAAAAGGTACAGGTGGAATACAGCAGATAACCTCCCGGGCGGAGCATCTGCCACGCCTGCCGGATCAGAGTCTTCTGCACCGGCGCATACCAGGACGGACCATGCCCCTTCCAGTAAGAGATCATCGTCTTTTCCTTCCGGAACATTCCTTCCCCGGAACACGGGGCATCCAGAAGGATTCCGTCGAAGAATTCCGGATAGATCTGCGCCAGCCGTCCCGGCTCCTCCGTGGTCACAAACATGTTTTCCACGCCCTGCATTTCCAGATTTTTCAGCAGCGCCCTGGCACGGGAACTGCTGATGTCATTTGCCACCAGCATTCCCGTTCCTCTCAGACGTGCCGCCAGTTCCGTCGCCTTCCCGCCCGGCGCCGCGCAGAGATCCAGGATCCGGTCTCCTTCCTTCACCGGAAGACGGCTGGCAGGCGTCATGGCGCTTGGCTCCTGCAGATAATACAGCCCTGCATAATAATGAGGATGCTTCGCAGGATTCGCCGCATCCTCATAATAAAATCCGTTGGATACCCACGGAACCGGCCGCAGGTTCCAGCCGGTCTTCTGCCGAAATTCCTCCACAGAAATTTTTCCCATATTCACCCGCAGCGCACTGTGCGCCGGATGGAAAAAGCTCTCCAGATAATCCGGATACGCTTCCCCTAGCATGTTCTTCATCTGCTCCAGAAATTCCATCGGAAGCTCCATCTTCTATGTACCTCTTCTTTCCGTTTCCTGTCATTTGCAATCGTTCCGCCAACGGAACGGTTCCTATAATTCGGCAGTTACCGCCTGTGCCCGGTAACCTTCAGCGATCAGATCCAGCTCCTTATGGAACCGCTTCAGTTCCTGCAGATCGTTCAACCGGTAAATCCGGTAAAATTCATCCTGAATCTTCTCCACTTCCCGTTTGTTGGAGAGTTTATACAGATTCTCGATATTGTTGAGAATGTCCGTGATCAGATTTCTCTGAAGCTGGGAAGAATTCTGTGCGTCCATGATCTCACTGCGCACCGAGGACATCTCATTGTCCAGCGCAATGATCGCGTCCGCCGCAGCGCTCAGCCTCTGACGGATATGCATCGGTATATTGGCTTTATATTTATACTGCAGCGAATGCTCGATCGTCGCCCAGAAATCCATCGCCATCGTGCGGATCTGTATCTCCACCTGAAGTTTTTTCGGTCCGTTCAGCGTCTGAACGGTATAATAGACGATCAGGTGATAACTGCGGTATCCGCTGTCTTTCATATGTTTGATATAATCTTTTTCACTCTTTATCTCAATGTCTGAGCGGCTGCTGATGATCTGTGCAACCCGCTCAATATCCTCCACGAACTGACAGATGATCCGGATTCCCGCGATATCCTCCACCTGCTGCTCCAGTTCTTCCGGCGGAATCTCTTTGCGCTGCATTTTTTCCAGAATGCTGGATACGCTTTTCACTCTGCCGCTGACGCTTTCAATGGGAGAATACAGTCCTTTTTCATGATGCTCTTTGATCAGATGATTGAATTTTACCGTGAGCTCTTTGACCGCCAGTTCGTACGGTTCCAGTATTTCATGCCATAACAGTATATCCATGCCCCAATAGTCTCCTTTTCTTTCTCCTCTATCATTTCTGGTCTTCCAGAATCTGCAGAATGGGATAAGAATTTACGCTCAGCTCTTCCTGGTGAGCCGTGCGGATATAGCACCCGAAATGCAGGTGCACCGGGAATTTTCCTCTGCTTCCTTCCTCTCCATAACCTGTGTCGCCCATCAGACCCAGGATTTCTCCCGCCCTGACCGTGTCGCCGATCTGAAATTCCCGCCCATAGGAATCCAGGTGCGCATAGTAAAAATATCCTCCGTCTCTGCTCCGGATGCCGATCCGGTAACCGCCAAGAGGGAGCCATCCGATCTTTTCCACGTAGCCGTCGCAGACCGACAGCACCGGATAGATTCCTCTCTGCGGCTGCTCTCCGAACAGCCTTCATGGATCCGGCTGCCGCCGTAGCTCCTTGGCTCACCGAAAGAATTCTCATAGTAAAAACTGCCGCCTCCCACATCCTCAGAGGTCAGGGGAAAACATTCCAGTCCGCCGAAGACCGCCCGGTAAGCGTCTGTCATCGTATCAAAAGCTGCTTCCCGCTTTTTTTCCAGGACTTCCACCGCCCGTACCCAGGTGTCGTACTCCAGCCGAAAGGAATCCGCCGGTTCCAGACGTTCCAGGATCATGATCACGGACAGCACCTCCATCGGAT
>CABUPZ010000161.1 GCA_902493585.1 uncultured Fusicatenibacter sp.
GTCCACACCCCAAAATGACAAGAATGTAAGGTTACGGTGGGAAATGTAAGAGAAAGCTAAGGCGTCCGGACCGGACCTTTGTTATAATGAAGCCATCAAAAACAAGGAGGCATAACAAATGGCAGTTTTGGAAGTCAATCATTTAAAGAAAGTATATACTACCCGCCTGGGCAACAACCATGTACAGGCACTGAGCGATGTGAACTTTACTGTGGAGAAAGGAGAGTTCACTGCGATCATGGGCGAATCCGGAAGCGGAAAGACGACCCTGTTGAATATCCTGGCGACCCTTGACAAACCCACCGCAGGAGAAGTGAAGCTGAACGGCAGATCCCTGAATACCCTGAAATCCAAGGAAGTGACGGCATTCCGCCGGGAAAACCTGGGTTTCGTTTTTCAGGATTTCAACCTGCTGGATACCTTTTCCCTGGAAGACAACATTTATCTGCCGCTGGTGCTGGAGGGAAAATCCTACCCGGAGATGAAGAAAAAGGCGGAACCGCTGGTAAAGAAATTGGGAATCGAAAAGATCCTTTCCAAGTATCCTTACGAGGTATCCGGAGGCCAGAAACAGAGAACGGCAGTGGCGCGGGCGCTGATCACCGATCCGCAGATCATCCTCGCCGACGAACCTACCGGAGCGCTGGATTCCCGTGCGTCGGACACTTTGCTCCAGCTGTTTGAGGAGATCAATGAGGAAGGGCAGACGATCCTGATGGTAACTCACAGTGTCAAGGCGGCATCTCACGCCGGACGGGTGCTGTTCATCAAGGACGGAGAAGTCTTCCATCAGCTGTACCGGGGATCTCTGTCCAGAGAAGAAATGTATCAGAAGATCTCAGATACACTGACGATCATTGCGACAGGTGGTGAGCATTATGAGTAAATTACTGTATGCAAAGCTGGCGGCGAGCAACCTGAAGAAAAACCGGCAGAATATCCTGCCTTACCTGCTGTCCAGCATCGGAACGGTCATGATGTTTTTTATCATGGCATCCATCTCCGCCAACGAAGGCCTGAACCAGATGTATGGAGCGCAGTATATCACCATGGTGACAGACTTTGGCGTCGGAATCATCGGACTGTTTTCCGTGGTGTTTCTGATCTACAGCAACAGTTTCCTGATGAAACGGAGAAAAAAGGAATTCGGACTTTTTCATATTCTCGGAATGGAGAAGAAGCATATCGCATGTATCCTGTTTTTTGAAACGATCTATCTGCTGGTGGCTGCGCTTGCTGCCGGAATCGGACTTGGGGTTTTGCTGTACCGGCTGATGTTCTTGATCCTTGTCAATCTGACAGGTATCGAAGGAACCTTCGATTTCCAGTTTTACGGATCCGCGCTGGGAAACACTGTGCTGCTGCTGGCGCTGATTTACCTGATCAATTTTCTGCTGGGAATCCGTCAGATACAGAAATCGGAGCCCATCGAATTGCTCAAGGGCAGCCAGGTGGGAGAAAAAGAACCTAAGGCAAAGATTTTGAGCATCCTTATCGGTCTGATCACCCTGGGAGCCGGTTATTATCTGGCGATCACCTGTGAAAGTTCTCTGGAGGCATTTACTACATTTTTTATTGCCATTGTACTGGTCGGTATCGGAACGCACTGTCTGTTTTCTTCCGGAAGCATTGCACTGCTGAAAGCAATGAAACGAAACAAACGGTATTATTATAAGCTCAATCATTTCACTGGTGTTTCCGGCATGCTGTACCGAATGAAACAGAATGCCGCGGGACTGGCAAATATCTGTATCCTTTCCACGGGAGTGCTCCTTGTCATCTCTATCACCGCATGCCTGTGGACGGGAGTGGACAATTCAGTAAAAAACCGTTATCCGTCTCAGATCAGTGTCAACGGAAACGATCTGAGCGATGAGCAGATAGAAAGCTATATGCAAACCATTCGTCAGAGCCTTTCGGATCAGGGGCTTACACCAGAAACGTTTACTGATGAGAGAGCGATCACTGCGACAGTGCTGCGGCATCAGAACCGGTTTTACGCGCCGGATGAAAATACTGCTGTGACAGAGCTAAGAAACAGCGAAGGCATTTATATTCTGACAGCGGATGACTATCAGATTTGGACCGGAGAAATCCTGTCCCTGGAAAAAGGAACAGCCGTGGTGATCCCTGAAAAAAAAGATGACACGTTTCCATACGAGACCGTTGAGATTGGTGAGAAGGTTTGGAAGGCACAGGAAATGACCAGTGACGTGATCCAGAAAGAGGAAGGGGATGTGATCGAGGTGACATACCTGATCTTTTCGGATCAGGAAGAAGTGCAGGCCGTTCTGGAAGCTCTGGGCGTCACGGAATATGTTGGAACAAGCTGGAGCTGCGATATGGACTTTGACCTGTCGGAAGAGGAACAGATTACCGTTGGTCATAAAATTATGGAGGCTCTGGCGGCGTCTACAGCAGATCCTGCCGGTGTATGGGTGGATATCCGGGAAGAAGGACGTCCGGGTATGGAAACGCTGTACGGAGCAGTCCTGTTTTTTGGAATCTTTGTGGGTCTGCTGTTCCTGATGGGAACCGTGATGATCATTTATTACAAACAGGTATCGGAAGGTTACGATGACAGAGAACGGTTCCAGATCATGCAGAAAGTCGGCATGAGCCGGAGAGAAGTGAAAAAATGTATCCACTCCCAGGTGCTGACCGTGTTCTTTCTTCCGCTGGTGACTGCAGTGATCCATACGGTGGTTGCATTCCCCTTTATGACCAAGATCATGCGTCTTTTGAATTTCAGCAATGTCCATGCGTTCATGGCAGCGACAGGAATCACCATCGTCGTATTCGCAGTGGTATATGTGATCGTATACGCGGTTACCGCAAGAACTTATTACAATATTGTGGAAGAGTA
>CABUPZ010000162.1 GCA_902493585.1 uncultured Fusicatenibacter sp.
TTTTTCTAATAAGGAATTCTCATTTTGACTTGTACTATTTATATTCTAACACCATAGAATATCAGAACGTGTATGAAAGAGCTTCCTTGCTGGAACGTCAACGTTCATTAAGATACATATTTTTCAAACACGCTCTAAAATCACAGGAGGAATTTTCCATGGACTTATTACAGGCGATGTACGACCGGCACTCTGTCCGCTCCTACACAGAACGGCCGGTAGAAGGAAAACAAAAGAAGAGCTGGTGTCTTTTATTGAACCGTGCAGCAGGGAAAGCGGACTGCATCTGCAGCTTGTAACTGACGAGCCCAATGCATTCAATAGCTTTATGGCCCATTACGGCAATTTTTCAGGCGTCAGAAACTATATTGTACTCGCAGGAAAAAAGGAAAAAGGAAAGACCGTATTTCAGCTGGATCCGGGGGAAAAACTTTGCCTTGTCATAGCGGTTGGCTATGGAACCTCGGAAGGCGGTCCCCACAAAACGAAACCGCGGGAAAGCGTGATGCATACAGAACAAACGCCCCCGGACTGGTTTCTCAGAGGCATTGACGCGGCGTTGCTCGCTCCCACCGCAATGAACCAGCAAAAATTTGTATTTTCCCTGAAGGGCAATACCGTGACGGCAAAAGCGGGAATCGGCTTTTACAGCAAAATTGATCTCGGCATTGCAAAGTACCACTTTGAACTTGGAAGGTGAAAATGTCCATCTGAGTCTTTCAGATTCCGCATCAAATCCAGAGGAAGCACACCAGTATGTCAGAACCGAAGGAAACTCAAAGTCTCAAAAAGGTTGCTAAAAAGGCTGCCGGAGAAGTTCAATGACCTCCCCCGGCAGCCTCAGCAAAACTTAATGAACTGTCTGCTTTTTTCCGTTCTGTCCTCTTTCTTTTTCGTCTACGCCATCTTTCCAACCCACGCCTCTACTTTTGACCGGGATTGTGCCGCTTCGGCGCCGTGGATAGACAACCCGCTCTTTACATCGGCGCCTTTGCATATCTTCTTGAGATCACGCTCACTGGTCCCCATTCCGCTTCCCTCGTTGGTACAAAACGGAAGGATTTTCTTTCCGGACAGATCATAGTACTCCAGAAAGGTAAACATGGTCATCGGCATGGTTCCCCACCAGTTGGGATATCCGACAAAAATGGTGTCATATTCATCCATATTGTCCACATAAGCTTTCACCTCCGGGCGGTCGCCGTTTCGAAGTTCTGCCTTTGCCTCATCGATGCACGCATAATAGTCTGCAGGATACGTCTTCACGGTCTCCACTTCAAACAGATCTCCGCCCGTCACATCAGCAATCATTTCCGCTGCAATCTCCGTATTTCCTTTTTCAAGATTCCGAATGGTTCCGTTCCAGTAATTCTCACCTTTTCTGGAATAATAAACGATCAATGTTTTGCTCATTGTGATTTTCTCCTTTTACTTCCTTGTGGGAAAACTGCTGCCTGCCTCGAATTTTGCCGCCACATCTTTCAGATAATCCGTGATCGGAAGGTGCTGCGGACAGGCTTTTTCACACTGCTTACATCCGATACAGTCACTTGCCTTTCCATGCTTCAGGCTGATATTGTTATAGTAAACTGCCTGGCTGGAGAAGCTTCCTGTCGTTCTGGAAATGCTGTTGTAAAGGGCAAAATATTGTGGAATTGCGATCTGTTTCGGACAACCATGCGTACAGTAGGAACATGCGGTACAGGGGATCGGCGTATTCTTCTCGATGATCTTTCTCACCTGGTCAATGACGGCAAGTTCTTCCTCTGTCATCGGCTGAAACTTCTTAAAGGTAGCCGTGTTGTCCATGACCTGTTCCATGGAGTTCATACCGGACAGGACACGTACGACTCCTTCCTGACTTGCGGCAAAGCGGAACGCCCATGACGCGGCAGATGCATCCGGGCGGCAATCTTTCATCAGCTTCAGCGCCTCGTCTGGCAGATTTACCAGCGTACCGCCCTTGCAGGGCTCCATGACGAAGACCGGTTTCCGGTATTTATTCGCAACCTCAAGACAGCGGCGTGACTGGACATTCGGCTGCTCCCAGTCCACATAATTCACTTGAAGCTGGATAAAATCAAACACATCCCCGTATTTTCCAAGAATCTCATCCAGAAGCTCCGGCATATCGTGGAAGGACATGCCCAGATATCGGATTTTTCCTTCCTCTTTTTTCTTCGCTGCAAAGCCGAATGCATCATATTTCTGACATTTTTCATAGACATTGGTGCCCATATTATGGAGCAGATAGTAGTCAAAATAGTCTACACCACAGTGTTCCAGCTGCTCATGGAAGATCCGCTCCATGTCCTCAGCATCCTTGAAATCACGGAGCGGAAGCTTGGTCGCCAGCTCAAAACTTTCTCTCGGATGACGCTCCACCAACGCTTTTTTCACCGCCTCCTCACAGTGATATCTATGGTATGTATACGCGGTGTCAAAATAAGTAAATCCCTGCTCCATGTAGGTATCAAAAAGCTTCTCGATCAACGGGTAGTCAAAGGATGTCGGATCGTCCGCATTTGTAACAGGCAGCCGCATGCATCCATAGCCAAACTGATATTTTTCCATTCTTATAAACCTCCCATGATATTCTTTCTGTTTTCTATTTTACACCTTTTGGAGAAAAGGACAATTTCCGTTACGAATCAAATTCATAAGTTTTGCTAATACGACATCCTGTCTCATAACTGATACACAAAGGCAGCTTGCTGACATACTTTCCATTAGTGATAAAACAATTTCCAAATGGGAGTGTGGAAAAGGACTTCCCGAAGTGTCTCTCATGTTGCCATTGCCAGACCGAGGACGCTAAGATCAAAGCAGTCGAAAATCGCAGATACATA
>CABUPZ010000163.1 GCA_902493585.1 uncultured Fusicatenibacter sp.
CGTATACCGTCTGCTGGAAGATGTGAAGGAAGGCACGCTGGACGAGACCTTCCAGGCGATGGGAAGCGTGGTTGCGCTGAATCACAAGGGAATGCCGATCAAATGCAAGACCATGGGGCAGAAGAATTATGTAAAAGCGCTGCGTGACAATGTGGTAACCATCTGCATCGGTCCGGCAGGTACGGGAAAGACGTACCTGGCAGTTGCCCAGGCAGTCAAAGAGTTGAAGGACGGGCAGATCGACCGGATCATCATGAGTCGCCCGGCAATCGAAGCGGGAGAGGAACGGCTGGGATTTCTTCCGGGGGATCTGGCGCAGAAGGTGGATCCGTATCTGCGGCCGCTGTATGACGCGCTCCATGATCTTCTGGGCGCGGACCGGGCGGAGAAGCTGAGAGAGCGGGGCATCATCGAGATCGCGCCGCTGGCATATATGCGAGGCCGTACCCTGAACCGTGCAAGGGTCATCATCGATGAGAGTCAGAACGCGTCTCTTTCCACGCTGAAGATGGCGCTGACCCGTCTTGGCGAGGATTCCCGCATGGTGCTCACCGGTGATATCACCCAGATTGACCTGCCCCATGAACAGGATTCCGGTCTGCAGAAATGTGCGGAGATCCTCGGGTCCATCGAGGGGATTGCAGTGACCAGGCTGAACAACCGTGACGTAGTGCGGAACAAGATTGTTAAGGATATTGTCAAAGCGTTCGAGAAGGAAGAGCAGAAGCGCCAGGACAAGGCGGAAGTACGCAAGATGCCCGGAGTACGCAGACAAAGGAGCGGACGGTCATGACACTGATATTTGAAAATGAAGGAAACTATGCGTTGGGATTTGATCCGGAAGCCTTGGCACGTCAGGTGATCGACCAGGTACTGGATATGGAACAGTGCCCTTACGAAGCGGAGGCGGAGCTGATCTTAACCGATCCGGAAAATATCCGGCGGATGAACCGGGAATTCCGCGGCATCGACCGGGAGACGGACGTGCTGTCTTTTCCGATGACGGAGTATCCCGCGCCGGCGTCTTTTGATTTTCTTGAGACGGAAGCGGGAGACGACTGTTTCAATCCGGATACCGGGGAGCTGCTCCTCGGGGATATTGTGATCTCGGTTCCGAGAGCTGAGGCACAGGCGGAGGAATACGGTCACAGCCTGCGGAGGGAATACGCATTTCTGATCGCCCACAGCATGCTGCATCTCCTGGGCTATGACCATATGAGCCCGGAGGAAGCCGCAGTGATGGAGCAGAAACAGGAAGCTGCCCTGCAGGCGCTTGGAATTACCAGAGATTGAATAAAGCTGAAAAAAGAGCCGATACTATAAACAAAAAGGAGTGACAGAAGTATGAAAAAATTTGTTTATGGGAGCGGCCTTTTTCTATTGCTGCTTGCTTTGGGGGCGGGATTTTATGTCAGTTATCAGTTTGGAGTGTCCCACAGTCCGGAGACGGAGGCCGCAGAAACGGTTGCTTTGTCCGGAACTGCCGCTTCGCTGGATTCCTATGCGCTGGAAACCGAGGCAAAAGGTGCGGTGGGCTACATCCTGAAAGCAGAAAATGACCGTGTCGTGGTTTACTGTACGGACGGTACGACACTGTTTGAATATACAGATATCCTGGTGTCGGATCTGCCTTATGCGCTACAGACGGAAATCCGGAACGGAAAGGAGATTTCCGGTACGGCGCAGCTGTACAGCTTTCTTGAAAATTATTCCAGTTAATGTGGGGTACAAGATATCGGAATCTTTCAAAGAAATCTTCCGGAGAAAGGTCAAATAGAAAAAAAGCAATTTTTGCGTGGTCTGTTACAGGGTTTACTATAGACAAAAAGAAAAAACTGTTGTAGAATATATGGAACTGATTGGTTAAAAAAATATCAGATACCGTCAAAATGCTATACAAATTTAATAAAAAAGGAGTACTACTGATGAATATAGAGAGAATTAATGAGCTTGCCCGGAAATCCCGTGCGGAAGGACTGACACCGGAGGAAAAAGCCGAACAGCAAAAGCTCAGACAGGAATATATCGCAGCAGTAAAAATGAATCTCCGAACACAGCTGGACAACATCGATGTTCAGGAAAAAGACGGAACTATTACAAACCTTGGAGAGAAGTATGGAAAGCAAAGAAAGCATTAGAAAAACGGCATTATCGAGAAGAAAAACCCTGACTCTGGAAGAAATGAAGAAAAAAAGTTCTGCGATCTGTGAGAAACTGCTGAAACTGCCGGAGTTTCAGGAATCAAAGCATATTTATGTGTATATGGATATTAAAAAAGAAGTCATGACAAGGGAGTTCATCAAAAAGGCGTGGGCCCTCGGAAAAACCGTTGCGGTTCCGAAGGTGCAGGGAGATGAGATGGAATTTTACTGGCTCACCTCCTTTGCCCAGCTGGAACCGGGATATTTCGGCGTGGCTGAACCGACCTATGGAGACATCGCCCGCGACGAGGAGGCGTTTATTCTGGTGCCGGGCGTGGCTTTTGATGTGACCCGTCACCGCATCGGTTACGGACGCGGTTATTATGACAAGTATCTGGCAAAACATCCGAAACTGCGTTCCGCGGCAGTCGCCTATGACCTGCAGGTGTTTCCGGAAATTCCTCATGAGGAGCTGGATATCTGCCCGACGGTACTGGTTACGGAGGCAAAGGTTTACCGCTGAGCAAAAGGGATGAGAGAGGAGGCCGCCCATGACATTGGAAGAAACAGGAAAACGTGCACGGGAAGCAGAGCCGGTGATCCGTGTTCTGTCTACGGAAGAGAAAAACAGAGTGTTACATAAAGCGGCAGACAATCTGAGAAAATATTCGGAGAAAATCCTCTGCGC
>CABUPZ010000164.1 GCA_902493585.1 uncultured Fusicatenibacter sp.
GACCAAAGCCATACCCGAATACCCTGCCGCAGTTAAAAAGCTGTAAATTCCAGTAAAAGGGGGCATATGCTCCGCACCAACGGTGCGCTCAGTCCATTTTAAACGGTGCGGAGCATCATCCCTCTGATGACAGATGCTTATTTCTCAGCTTCGCGCATACTGATACCATTCATTTCAAGCCGATAGCTATGTCGCTTATCAGTAATACGGGCAAGACATGCATCCGCATAAGTATGTTCCCTGAACAGATCAAACCATGACTTGATCGGAAACTGTGAAATGATGATTGTGGACCTGCGTCCATCCCGTCCATCGATTACTTCGAAGAGATCACGGCATTTATCCAGATCCAGCTCCATGAGACCAAAGTCATCAATCGCAAGCAGATCAAGTTTGGACAGCGCGGTAACGTATTCCAGATAGGTTGACTTCAGTCTGGCCTGCTCCAGCTCAAGCATGAGCGTGTTTGCACGGATATATCGCACCGTCTTCAGCTGGCGAAGAGCAGAGATACACAAGGCATTGCTTAGATGTGTTTTCCCGCTGCTTGTCATCCCGGTAATCAGGAGATTCTTTCCTTCATCAATCCAATGGCAGGTTGCCAGCCGCTCAATTGCATCTGTGTCCAGTTTTCTTGCAGGATCATAAATGGTTTCATCCAGATCAGCATCCGGATAGCGCAGATGTGCCTGTTTCAGATAGCGTTTAAACTTTTTGTCGTATCGTATCTGCCATTCATGGTTTACGATCTCCGTGAACCGTTCAATGAAGGGCGCCAGATCGGCATTCGGATCCAGCATCTGGCTTTCAAATGCATCTGCCATTCCGGACATCCTCAGGGAACGCAGGCGTTCACAGATCAGGAGTTCCTCGTGAGTAAGGGAAAGATTTTCATTCATTGATAGCAGTCCCTCCCTCTGATGTTTTCATGTTCCGGAAGATGCCCGGCTGCTCTGTTTCCTGTCGGTTCGTGGTTAACCAGGCGGCTAAGGGCTTTCTTGAAGTAAGTGTACTTGCATGCAGATGCATCAATACAAATCTGAGCCGCTTCCGCTGCGATATGACGCGGGACATCATTGCACATATGCAGAATGCCCTTGCAGCTGTTGTATGCCTGCTCTTCATGCTTGACACTGCGGAGAATACGATCAATGAGCGTAACCATGGACTCTCCATAAACGGATGCCCATCTGCGGTAATACGCCCCGTCATGTGCATTCAGTTCCTTGTAATACAGGTGTTCCGGAGGCATATGACTGTCGTCTGTGATATAACGCGGAAAATCCTTATAGGAGCGTACATGCTTACACAAAAGCCTATTATTCTCATCACAGATCCTTATCTCACTCATTGTAGCTTTGAGCATTGCAGGTTTTCCGTGATACGTATACAATACAGAGTAATAGTGGCCGTCATATTCAAGGTGGTAATTATCTGGTATACGCAGAAAATATTTATAATCGCAAGTCGTAAAGCTGCCCGATGGAAGAGGCTTCATTTTTGGCTTGTCGTAGGTCTGGAAGGCATACTCCCGTGTCCTGCGGATATCATTTTTATTCCGGAAATCCGCTTGATTGATTGCCGCTATTATCTTTTGGGTTTCTTTGTTCAGGGAATCGAGACTTGTAAATATGTTTTCTTTTAAGCGCTCGATTAAATGTGTCTCCAAAAAACGGACGTGGTTTTCTATCGTCGGTTTCCCTTTCGGCTTGCGCGGCGGTGGAGGCAGCACAATCGTATTGTAGAAATCCTCCAGATCTGAAAAAGCCGAATTCAGGATCAATTCGTCCTTTGAGTGTTTAGAAATCGCGGTCTTCAGGTTGTCTGGAACAAGATACTTCGGAACAGCCCCATAGTATTCCAGTGCGTGGACAACGCCGGTAATAAAACTTGGCAGCTTCTCGTCAAGGAATACTTCTGCATATACACGGCTGCTGAAGCCAAGTGTCGTAGCAAACACATGAACTTTGTGTATCTCGCCGGTTGCAGGATCCGTCAGCAGTTCAGGCTGGTCGCCGACCCAGTCAATATACATCCGCTCTCCTGGGATTCGTTCGACTGGCATAGATACGGAATCCTGTCCGAAATTTTCTCTCAGAAAATCTCGGTAGAGCTTGTAGAACTGTGACAGTTGATAGCCATTCGGATGCTCTTTTTTGTATTCCAACCACTGGAATGCAAGATCAGGAGTCTCCATCGCCATCATACGCTGATGGATCTGAAAGAAATCTGGCAATTCCTTTTCAGCGCGGCGGAGATTCTCTGGCGGATAGAAAGCCTCCTCGACTTTCTTCGGCGGCATTGCTTTCAACTCCTCCAGGGAAAGCCCCAGTTCATGAAAGCGGTTCATAATAAGTGTTACGGTACTGTTTCCTATGTTGTACCGCTTCTTGGTAGTGCGGTATCCAACACCGCTCTGACGTAATTCAATCACGCCAATGATGGTTGAGTATTTTTGCATTTGGTGCTCCTTTCTCAACTTGTAATGAACGAGTTTCATTGTTCATTATAAAAGAAAACGCACCGTTTAGAATGGAATCAGCGCACCGCTATTTCAGAATAGGTGCACCGCTAATTCTGGAATGGACGCACCAATCGACTGGAATTTGCAAATCCCCCATCCCCTCTATATTTGTTCTGATTTTTGTGTAAA
>CABUPZ010000165.1 GCA_902493585.1 uncultured Fusicatenibacter sp.
CGCCTTTCCTTCTTTCACCAGCTCTTCCAGGACTTCCGCCAGTTCATATCTCTGGTTTCTCGGAATCTGCAGCAGCATTGCCATATCTTTTGCCCGCATCGGCACATAATTTTTCGAGGACAGCAAATCCAGGATCATTTTCTTTCTGTTTTTAAACAACTGCTGGTCCCTGCGCCTCGGTCTTCCTCTGTGGGCCTGCATATCCTTTTTCTTTTTTGCATATTCTTTTTTGCTTTTTCTGCTCATTCTTCTCTCTTTTCTTTCCTGTATAACGAAAAATCGGGAGCCGTTTGCACAGCTCCCGTGTCTTAAAAGTTCATGTTTAAAACCATTGACAATATGATAAACAAAACTGCCATGATCTTTGTCGCGCGGATCAGGGCACCCTCAGCAGAACGGCCTTTGTTTTTGCCCCAGTAAGTGTCTGCGATACCGGCAATGGCACCCAGACCTTGCTGCTTTCCTTCCTGCATCAATACAACTACGGTCAATGCAACACAGTCAATGACATATATTACTGTTAAAACAATTCTTAAAATATCCAAAACTGCACCTCCTAGGCTAACTTTTATCAGTTTACCATAGGAACGGCGGGATTTCAACTGGTTTTGGCAATTTTTATCACTTTTTTTGTTCCGCTCCTGTAAGTGTTCCGCTGGCGGAACGGTTATCAGCCGTTTTCCATAGCTTTCTCAAACGGAGACCGGTACCATCCGTTTTCTCCAAGATATTCCTCAATCCGCAGGAGCTGATTGTATTTTGCATTCCGGTCCGAGCGGCAGGGCGCTCCGGTTTTGATCTGTCCCGCATTGCAGGCGACGGCGAGATCTGCCAGGAAGCAATCCTCCGTCTCTCCGGAGCGGTGGGAGATCACCGCATGATACCCTGCGTGCAGCGCCATCTGCGTCGCTTCCATCGCTTCCGTCAATGTTCCGATCTGATTCACCTTGACCAGGATCGCGTTTGCCACACCCAGCCGGATTCCGCAGACAAGCCGCTTGGGGTTCGTCACAAACAGGTCGTCGCCCACCAGCTGTACTTTCTTTCCAAGAGCATCGGTCATCTGCTTCCATCCGTCAAAATCATCCTCATACAGCCCATCCTCAATGGACACAATCGGAAATTCTTCTGTCAGATCCTTGTAATAATCAATCATCTCAGCGGTATCTCTCTCAACCGTTTTTCCACTCTGTGCGCTCTCTCCGGGGAAATGATAAACATGCCTGTCCTCCTGGTAAAGCTCACTGGATGCCGCATCCATGGCGATACAGATCTGCTCTCCCGGACGGTACCCTGCTTTTTCCACCGCTTCCACAAGCAGCTGCAGCGCTTCCTTCGTATCCTTCAGATCCGGAGCAAAGCCGCCCTCGTCTCCCACTCCCGTGGAAAGTCCCCGTTCTTTGAGGATTTTTTTCAGCACATGATAGGTCTCCGTACACATCTCCAGTCCTTCCCGAAAACAGCACGCTCCCACCGGCATGATCATAAATTCCTGAAAATCAACGGTATTGTCCGCATGACGTCCGCCGTTCAGAATATTCATCATCGGCACCGGCAGCCTTCCCGCTCCGCATCCTCCCAGATACTGATACAGCGGTATGCCAAGTGCTTTCGCAGATGCCCGCGCCACGGCAAGGGATACACCCAAAATCGCGTTGGCTCCCATGTTTTCCTTATTCGCCGTTCCATCCGCTTGCCGCAGCAGATGATCGATCTGCGCCTGATTCAACGCATTTTCTCCGACAATCACATCCGTCAGCACGGTATTGACATTCTCCACAGCCTTCTGGACACCCATACCGCAGTAGCGTTTCTCCCGGTCTCTCAGTTCCACCGCTTCGAATTTTCCTGTGGAAGCTCCGGACGGCACCATCGCACGCCCTGTATATCCTTTTAATCCAATGACCCCTTCTCCCACCGTGACTTCCACTTCCACCGTGGGATTTCCTCTGGAATCCAGAACTTCTCTCGCGTTAATTTTCCTCACAGGTAAATAACGTAACATAATCATAACCTCCAGTTTCTTTTCCTGCTGTTTGATCGGTAACCTTATGTTACGCTTAGTATCTGAGGAAACGGGATTTTTATGCATAATAAAAGCCATCCGGTTTTCTTTTCTTCCATCTACCGGATGGCTTTTACTGTTCTTCCTTGTGCATTGGACGATACCTCTGCTTTCTTTGTTTTATTTTTCTTATCTTATTCTTTTCTTTTGGAAATTACTTACGTTTCTGGTGGTCCGTACCTTCCTTTCATGAATTATGGGGTAATTCGTTATGCTTTCGGTGGTCTCGCCTCCTTGTTGCTTATTTCTTTTTGTTTCGTTCTTCTCTTTTGTTGATTTTATTCTAACAGATATTTTCATATATGTCAACATGTTTTTTTGATATTTTTAAATTTTATTTTTATTTCCAATCTTCATTTTATTATTTTATTAATTTTCTGTCTTTTATAGATATTTCAAAGACATGTTCAGATATAGCAAAAAAGGAAAAGGTTCTGATTTTGAACCACCCTCCCAATCGTCCGCTTGTTCATTGACCTTGGGGGATTGTTCATCATCAGAACCTTTTTCTATAAGGATAAATAAGGATATGAATTAGAGCATATGGTGTTAGAATATAAATAGTACAAGTCAAAATGAGAATT
>CABUPZ010000166.1 GCA_902493585.1 uncultured Fusicatenibacter sp.
TCATCCGGGCAGTTTTTACGCGCTGCCTCAGTCTCCGCAGCTGTTCAAACAGCTGTTGATGTGCTCCGGTTATGATCGTTATATGCAGATTGCAAGATGTTTCCGTGATGAGGATCTGCGCGCCGACCGTCAGCCGGAATTTACACAGATCGATATGGAGCTGTCATTTGTGGACGTGGAAGACGTGATCGATGTCAATGAGCGTCTGCTGGCGTATCTGTTCCATGAGGTTCTCGGCGTGGAAGTGTCCCTGCCGATCCAGAGAATGACCTGGCAGGAGGCTATGGACCGTTTTGGTTCCGACAAACCGGATCTTCGTTTTGGCATGGAACTGGTCAATGTTTCTGATGTTGTCACGGATTCCAAATTTGCAGTCTTCAAAAATGCCCTGGAAGCCGGCGGTTCCGTTCGCGGCATCAATGCGAAAGGTCAGGGAAGCATGCCGCGCAAGAAGATTGACAAGCTGGTAGAATTTGCAAAGGGATACGGAGCGAAAGGCCTGGCTTACATTGCGATTCAGGAGGACGGCACCTGCAAATCTTCCTTTGCCAAGTTCATGACGGAAGAGCAGATGAAAGCGCTGGTTGAGGCGATGGACGGACAGGCAGGCGACCTGCTTCTGTTTGCAGCCGACAAAGATAAGCTGGTTTGGAACGTTCTGGGCGCACTGCGTCTGGAACTGGCGGAGCAGATGGATCTGATCGACAAGAACGAGTACCGTTTTGTCTGGATCACAGAGTTCCCGCTTCTGGAGTGGTCTGAGGAGGAAAACAGATTTACCGCGATGCACCATCCATTTACAATGCCGATGGATGAGGACATTCCGATCCTGGATACCGATCCGGGCGCAGTCCGCGCGAAAGCTTATGATATCGTCCTGAACGGAAGTGAGATTGGAGGCGGAAGCGTCAGAATCCATCAGAACGACATTCAGGAAAAAATGTTCGAGATGCTGGGCTTCACAAAAGAACAGGCAAACAGCCAGTTCGGCTTCCTGCTGGAGGCATTCAAATACGGTGTGCCGCCGCACGCAGGACTTGCTTATGGTCTGGACCGTCTTGTTATGGAGATGGCGAAGATTGACAACATCCGAGACGTCATCGCATTCCCGAAAGTAAAAGACGCTTCCTGTCTGATGACCGAAGCGCCAAGTCCGGTAGACCCGGCACAGCTGGAAGAACTTGGACTTGAGATTGAGCGTGAGAGCAGCAGTGAAGAATAAAGGAAAAGCTAAGATAAGCTAAGAAAAGAAGAGCTGATCTAAAATAAGATAAGGTGTCCGCTCTGTCCGCCGGTATATATATACCGGCAGGGACAGGGCGAACACCTTATTTTTTTTATGAAAAGTCTCTCTTTACTGTATGCTTATCCAGTAGGCAAGAAAGCACTGGAGCGCAAGGATCAGCGGAAGACCAATGGTGAAGGAAGGATGCTTCGTTTTATGACGGAAAGTATACATGCCGGCGAGACAGCCGATGCTTCCGCCAAGAACCGCCACCGCGAACAGTGTCTTTTCCGGAATCCGCCATGCGTGGCGGCGTGCCCGGGATTTGTCGATACCGAACAGCGAAAAGCCCAGTACGTTGACTGCGATTAAGTAGTAGAAAAAAAGATCCAATGAAATTCACCTCGTTTCTCCGGAGCGTGTCTGAAAACCGCGGAAATGAATTTTCAGACGCGCTCTGTCATATGTTTTCTGTTACAGGCAAAGGATTATGGGGCAACAGAACGCCGGAAGAGTATCCATGTGCATAGAAAATAGCAGATCAACAGCAGCACCAGAATCCCCACCGTTATGCCTGTCTGCAGCATCAATGTACCAAATCCGATATATGCCGAAATCTCCGCAGATATGGTCTGAACAAAATAAGCAATGACAACCGTGGAGACGATCACTGCTACGATAATCGGAAGTCCAAACCAGACGCCTAATTGCTTCAGGATCAGCTTTCCTATCCGCGGTTCTTCGACGCCCAGTTTCCGGAGTACAGAAAAGCGATAGTGATACTGGTCTGCGTCCAAAAGCTGCTGCAGGGACAAGATCGTAAGGCAGATTACCATCAGCACGACAGCGCCATAAAGCATTGCAGCCTGTAAGATAAAGTTGTTTGCTTTGGTGCTGTTGATCTGCAGGGTGCTCAGACGGATGGAATAGCTGACGCCGGTATCTGCGGTCTCCGGGTATTCTTCGGAAAAAATGCGCTCCAATTCACGGGCGTTCTCGTAAGAGATCGTTTCCGTTGTTGTAATATAGCGGTTCCGGATCACCGGAAGCAGTTGTTCACAGATATGATCCGGGAACACATAGAGGACGTTCGTGTAGGAATTGTAGGCGGTTTCTCCGATTGCTTCCTCGTAGTAAGACTGTTCCGCCAGGTTCAGTTCCCCTGCATCTGTCATGATGCTGGGATGATCTTTCAGAAAGCTGCTCTGTTCCGCTTCTGTTGCGATGGGCAGGATGAAAATCATGGGATTGCGACAGTAGCTTCTTTCACTCTGCCATTTGCGTCATAACTCACCACCAGGTACTGGTCTTTTTCCAGCGACCAGACATCCGGATCGGTGCTGGTCGTGTCATCCGGTTCATCCCAGACGCTGATCAGCTGTGCG
>CABUPZ010000167.1 GCA_902493585.1 uncultured Fusicatenibacter sp.
ACAAACAGAAAGGAACATCTGCATCATGACGGAACAGGAAACTCTTACCTCAAAAGAAAATATCGTAGAATTAAAAAGCAACATTTACCTTCTGTCCATTATTGGAGAGGTAGAAGGGCATGAAGCGTTGGGAGAGCGTGCAAAAGCCACCAAGTATGAACATATTCTGCCGACTCTCGCACGGGTCGAGGACAACGATGAGATCGACGGGCTTCTGATTCTTCTGAATACCGTAGGCGGAGATGTGGAGTCGGGACTTGCCATTGCAGAGATGATCGCTTCCATGCAGAAACCTACGGTATCTCTCGTTTTGGGAGGCGGACACTCCATTGGCGTTCCGCTGGCGGTCTCCGCCGACTATTCCCTGATCGTGCCAAGCGGCACAATGGTCATCCATCCGGTCCGGACCAACGGAATGTTTATCGGTGTCGCCCAGACCTACCGGAATATGGAAAAAACTCAGGACCGTATCACCACCTTTGTCTCGGAACATTCCAGGATATCCAAACAACGGCTGGAAGAGCTGATGCTGGACACCAAAACCCTGGTCAAAGACGTGGGAACCATGCTGGAAGGTCCGCAGGCGGTTCAGGAAGGACTGATCGACGAAGTCGGCGGTATTGCACCGGCTCTGAAGAAACTGCATGCCCTGATAAAAAAATATAAGGAAGAAAACGGCAAATGACAAAAATTTAACGCCGTGCCGCCAACCTCCCCATTGTATTTGGGGAGGTTTTATGCTAAAATTAAAAGTCGTAAATTACACATAAGAGAAAGACAGAGGAATCTTACATATGTCGATTTTAGAAGCTGTCCTGCTGGGCATCATCCAGGGTATTACCGAATTTCTCCCGGTGAGCAGTTCCGCGCACCTGGTTCTTGCTCAGCAGCTATTGAAAATACAGAACAACCAGACCATCCTGTTTGACGTGGCGCTTCATATGGGCACGCTCGTCGCAGTCTTTCTGGTGTTTCGCAAAGATATCCGCAGGGTTGTTTTATCCTTGTTCGGAATCCTTCAGGATCTTATCCATAATTTAAAGCTGAAGTTTCGTCACAGGCATTCTATGGAAGAGGTCGCCTACCGGAAGATCCTCTCCACCAACTACCGGAATCTTGCTTTCCTGCTGGTGGTCACCACAATTCCTACGGCTGTGATCGGCTGGCTGATGCGCGGCATTGCGCTTCTTGCCTTTGATTCGCTTCTGATGCCGGGCGTTCTTTTTTTCATCACAGCAGTCATGCTTCTGGTAGCGGATATGGTACCCCGGGGAGAGAAAATACCGAAAAACATGAAGCCCGGGGATGCACTGATCGCCGGTATTTTTCAGGGATTTTCCGTACTGCCGGGAATCTCCAGATTCGGTACCGGTCTGTCCGCATGTCTTCTGGCAGGCCTCGGCCGCAAATTTGCAGTCAAATATTCCATGCTCATGTCCGTGCCGGCAATCATCGGCGGCATGATCCTGGAAATCACAAAGGTCAGTGAACCGCTTTCGGTGGGAGCCGGACCTTATATCACAGCTATCCTGGTGTCCGGCATCGTCGGATACTTTACGATCCGCGTCATGCTCCGGATCGTTACCAGGATCAAATTAAAAGTTTTTGCTTTATATTGTGTAATCATCGGTATTGTTTTTATTGCCGTTAATTTTGCACTGTAAAGACGGAAAGATAAGGGGAGGAACGTCTGCATGGCAAATGCAACTAAAAATAAATCTGCCGGATCCAAAACCGGCACCGGGCAAAAAACAACGGCAGCAAAGAAAACCACTGCAAAGAAAAAAACGACTGCTTCCGGAAAGAGACGTGGCCGTCCGCCGAAGAAGCAGCCGTCGGACGGTATCCGTGTGGAGATTGTCCTCCTGACGGTCCTTGCCGTTTCGATCCTTCTGATGCTGAGCAATTTCGGCATAGGAGGAATTGTGGGCAATGCAGTCAGTGATTTCTTTTTCGGGCTTTTCGGAATTTCCGCATGGATCTTTCCGATTCTTCTGTTTGCTCTGACAGCATTTTATATCGCCAACAAAAAGAATTCTCTGGTCGTCTGGAAACTTTCCGGGTGCATTGCATGTTTTCTGCTGTTCTGCGCCTTTATGCAGCTGCTGACATCCGGTTACAGCGATACCACAAGAGTTCTTGACTATTACACAGACAGTGTCTACGATCATCTGGGCGGCGGCCTGTTCGGCGGAATCCTGGTGCGAATTTTCGGCGCTGCCTTTGGAAAAATCGGCGCTTATGTGATCGTTATTATCGGAATCATCATTTCCGCGATCGTCATGACACAGCGGCCCGTCCTTCGCAATCTTCATGAAGGAAGCAGCCGTGTCTGGAACTCTGCAAAAGAACAGAGGCGTCAGGCGGTACAGCGGAAACAGGAGGATCACAAAAAACGTGCCGCCCGTGTGGCTGGAGAGTATCTGCCTGAGGAAGACGAGGAACCGGTATCCTCTTTTTCGGAACAGAATGTTTCAAAAAAGAAACGGGCTTTCTTCGACTTCAACCTGAAAGAAGAAGAAAAAACACACCAGATGGCCCTGCCGGAGCTGTCCATTCACCGG
>CABUPZ010000168.1 GCA_902493585.1 uncultured Fusicatenibacter sp.
AAAAGAAAGATGAAATGATTTCAGGCTTATATCGATATGCTACGGATAAACCACAGGGGATCATTTATGTGCTCTCAGAGGAAGAAGAGGACAGGCTTCTGAAACGGATCTCGTCCCAGCGGGAAGCGTTGAAAGAGGGGGAAGCGGTTCTTCTGCATCAGGGAATGCCATTCCGGGAAAATGCGAAAGACCATTGGAAAGAGACGGTCTTTCAGGTGGAAGATACAACGGCGAACGGCACTTTATCGTCGGAGGCGATCAAACATGTTTCAGAACTGACGGTTGTGGAATGTGCGGATCTGCTGAAAATAGATTTGTCGGATTTTGATTTGTTCTGGGAAGAGGAAAACACCTGCTGGATGATGGTGTCGGAAGAGACTTTTCAGGCGCTTTCTGAGAAGCTTTACCAGAGAGTTCTGGAAGTGGATGTTTATGTCCCCGGGGAACAGGAACGAAACGCAGAAGAGGCCATTCGAAAAGAGGTAGACAGGGTAAACCGGGAATTTCAAACACAATACGGGGTCAATGCGGATCTGGTCACTTTGACCTGCAATTCGGATGTGATTGCCCGTGAGATGCGGTATCTGAAAAACAGCAGAATCTGTATGGCAGCCGTCTGCGCGGTGCTTTTCCTGCTTGGAATTCTCACTTACGCAAGTACGCGCTACATGGATCTTGTCATGCGGGAAAAGGAAAGGAAAACGTTGGAAATCCTGGGAGTGACCGGAAAGCAGCAGAGGGATATGGTGAGACTGGAAGGACTCTTTCACAGTGTTGTCATAGTGGTTCTTCTGGCGGTCGTTGGCAATGGAGTGATTGCTTTTCTGGACAGGATCGTACAGGAGCAGAGCAAATATTTTTCTGCGGCCTATCCCTGGGGCGCGTTTATGCTTCTGACGGTTTTGCTTCTGGGAGTTTCCTGGATCTTGCCGGAGGGATTCAAAAGGATACGTAAAAATAAGTAAATATGTGTAAAAATCCGAGGGCGGCCGGAATATCCTCCCGGCTGTCCTCGGATTAAAATGTTTCAGAAACAATGTTCAATTATGATTCAATGATCGTTCCGGTTTTTCCGTTATATCCTTCGATTGCCTTGTCGATGGAAGTGATCACTGCACGTCTTCCGGCTTTCTGTTCTACGAAAGAAACGGCTGCCTCAATCTTTGGAAGGACGGATTTCTCATCAAACTGCTTTTCTTCCATATATTTCTTAGCCTCAGCCACAGAAATATGCTCCAGCTGACGCTCTTCGCTGGTGTGATATCCCACAGCAACGTGTTCTACGCTGGTGAGGATCAGAAGCTCATCGGCGTCAACCATCTCCGCCATTTTTCCGCTTACCAGGTCTTTTTCGATGACTGCGGAAGCGCCTTTCAGCTCTTCCTCCTGCTCCAGTACCGGGATTCCGCCGCCGCCGCAGGCGATCACAACCTGTCCGGCATCCATCAGCAGACGGATCGTGTCAATCTCGATAATATCCTGAGGTTTCGGAGAGGCAACGATACGGCGGTATCCCTGCTCTGTCTCAACCACATAATTTCCTTTTTCTTCTTCCGCGTCGGCCTCTTCTTTTGTCATATAACGTCCGATGACTTTGGTCGGATGGTGGAATGCATCGTCATATGGATCAACCTGTACCTGAGTAATCACAGTCGCCACCGGTTTGTAGAGCCCACGGCGGAGCAGTTCCGCGCGGATGCTGTTCTGAAGGTCATAGCCGATGTATCCCTGGCTCATTGCGGAGCAGACAGACATCGGAGCCGCACTGTAGTTTTCATGGGATTTTCCAAATTCATTCATCGCAGTGTGGATCATGCCGACCTGCGGAGCGTTGCTGTGAGTGATGGCAACGGATGCGCCTTTCTGTACCAGGTCTGCGATCACTTTAGCAGAACGTTTTACGGCAATCTGCTGTTCCGGAAAGGTGGTTCCAAGTGCACGGTGGCCCAGCGCCACTACAACTTTTTTCTTCATCATATAAAAATCCTCTCTTTATCCGAAGTTTTCGCTGCGTCCGCGGCAAGATCCGCAGAACAGGAATCATGATAAACAATATTATAGAGTGATTTTACTGAAAAATCAAGTGAAATACGCCTCTTAAAAACACTTACTGCATGGTTCGAGCCCCTGTGCCTCGGCGTCGGATCTTGACATCTGACGTGCTTTGTCGGGATTCATCCGGCCGCAGTTTGGTTTGTTGTGATACTTTTCTCCGGTTGCGGATACCCAAACCTGCTCTTCGGCTGCAGGTGTGGATTCCACCGCGGGCGCAGCGGACTGTGTCGGTGCTTCCGTTACCGTCGGAGCCGGTGTCTCTGCTGCTGCCTGAGTCGGCGTTTCTGCTGCCGTCGGAGCCGGTGTTTCCGCTGCGGTCGGGGCAGGAGTTTCCGCAGCAGCCTGGGTCGGTGCTTCTGTCACAGCCTGAGCCGGCGCAGCTGGCGGATCTGCAGCAGGCTGCGTACCGGCATCGGAACTGTCCCAGGGCGTGTAGTCATTGCAGGGCTC
>CABUPZ010000169.1 GCA_902493585.1 uncultured Fusicatenibacter sp.
AGTCGCTGACCAGGATCGCAGTATCCATGCCCGGAAGGATCCCGCGGCTGATATGCTCCATACCTGCCTCATTGTCCACAACCATATACGGGTAATGGGGATACAGTCTGGCAAGCTGTGTCTGAAGAAGTCCGTTTACGTAGCAGTAACATCCTTTTCCCTGGGTTCTTCCCATCACAAGCAGGTCGAAGTCATCGTCTTCCACCAGCGCGCTGTTGAATTTGAACTCCGCATAGTCTGCCTTGCTCATCCCTGCCGGGATCGGATTGTCCTTTGCCATTTCCGCGCGGGCGATCTCCTCGCGGATATCTCCGAGGGTTGCGTCCACTTCCACGCCAAGCACCTCGTTCAGATTGGAATTTGCATCTGCGTCTACTGCAAGAACCGGTCCTTTGCCCTGCTCGCACAGATACTGGATCAGCATACCGCAAAGGGTTGTCTTACCTACGCCGCCTTTTCCTGCAATCGCTATTACATGTGCCATAAATCAGATGCCTCCTGAATTTGAATTTTAAACAAGGGTACGAAGTCCTGATCTGTCGATGATCTCAGATACATCTTTCCACTTGTTCAGTGCGTACAGATGGATACCGTTAACGCCAAGCGCACGGTACTCATCAATCTGTTTAATCGTATATTCAATACCTTCTTCTTTGAATTCTTTCACTTTCTTGTCATAGAAGGTATCATATGGGTTGCCGTCCGCATCCTTCGCGTTGAACGGGTTCGGGAACAGCCAGTGTCTGGAGATCAGTCTGGACAGTTCGCGGTCCATGACGCAGCCGTTGCGGGACAATGCCATGTTGATGGTTGCTGCCTGGTCAAGGATCGGCATGATACCTACATCTACCGGCATGGTGACGCCCGCTTTGCGGATCGCATCCAGCCAGCGTTTAAACTGTTCCATATCCCAGCAGAGCTGAGTCATGATATAATCGGCTCCGTTGTCCTGTTTCTGTTTCAGGACTGCAATATCAGCTTCCAGGCTGCGGCAGGAGATATGGCCTTCCGGAGAACCTGCCACTGCGATCTCGAATTTGTCGCCGTACTGATCACGGACAAATTTCACAAGGTCTGTCGCATAATCAAAATCTCCGCAGGTTGTCGTCTCGCCCAGAGGAATATCTCCCCGGAGCGCAAGCATATGATCCACGCCCTCTGCCAGGTACTGATCCAGCTGTTCTTTGATTCCTTCCTTGGTGTTGCGGATTACTGTGAAATGAGTAACCGGAACCGTGCCAGCCTTTTTGATCATCTGGCATACCTCTCTGTTGGCTCCTACATTTCCGCCGCCTGCACCATATGTACATGAAATATATTCCGGTTTATACTTGCATAAATGTTCAATAGTTCCCGGAAGATTTTCCATTCCCTTTTCTGTTTTCGGTGGGAAAAGCTCGAAGGAAAGAAGTTGTTTTTCCTTCATCATTTCTGATAATTTCATGACTGCATACCTCCGCATGTAAAAAATTTATAAAAAGCTTTAAAAAATAAGCTTTTCTTCCGCTTGTTCTGTAACGATTCAGTCACACTGAAGTTTGACAACGCTGTTGGCCAGATCCACCATCAGAATCCGTCCCTGTACTCTTGTTTCATCGCCCATGATGTCGCGGATCGTCACATACTCCCCGTCCACATCGATACGGCTGACATTTTTACAGATCACTGTGTTGTCCGGTTCTTTATATACTGTTGCAAGACACATATTCGGTCACGCCTCCTTCAACTGCTCTTTTACAAGTGTCAGAGCAAGACTCAAACGCATATTTCCTTTCTGGAAATCAGATACCCCCTCCCGGATCTGTTTCGCAGCATCCGCGAGTCCCGCTTTCTCCAGCTTATCCGCCATCTCATCCAGTTCCGCCGCATGATGCTCGTTGTGCTGCAGCATGTATGTGAGTAGCGCTACATTTTCATCTTTGCATTCGCCTTCACAGTGCTCATGGCACCCGTTTCCGCAATCATGGCTGTGAGAATGTTCGTGAGAATGTTCATGGTGACCGCCGTGAGGAACGGGATTTCCATTCTCATCATGTAATAAATGCATAAAATCCTCCTTTTTTTATGCGTTCCATAGGCAGAATGCTTATGGAATGACAAATTTATATCAATTCGATTGTATTATACTCTATTTCTTTTTCAAAATCAATACAACACTTTGCAAAACAGCGTCAAAGTTTTTTAACATTCTTGCTGTAGTTTCTTTATATTTTTATGGTAAAATAAGAAAAATCCTGTATATGGTATTATATCTTTTGCCGAACAGGAAGTATCACCTTATTTATTCAAAAAGTATGGAGGTTGAACCAAAATGAATACAGAAATTTCCACCGTCGCTCTGAATAACGGCTTCCGTATGCCGGTGCTCGGTCTCGGCGTTTACAAAGCGCTTGGCGAAGGTGAAGTGGAACGGGCGATCGCCCTCGCCGTCAATGCCGGTTACCGACTGATCGATACCGCATCCGTCTATAAAAACGAAGAAGGTGTCGGCCGGGGCATC
>CABUPZ010000170.1 GCA_902493585.1 uncultured Fusicatenibacter sp.
CCCCGCCCCTCCCTCTCCCGCATCCTCCCACGCCTGCCCGGCGGCTGGGACGCCTTTCGTCCGCCCTCAAAAAAAACAGCGGCGTTATTGACAAGGGGGTGGGAATAATGGTATATTGAAAAAAATGAAGTGATTATCGGCAGAAAGTCAGATAATTACGGAAACGTAACAGGAGATAGAGGTCGCATATTTTATCAGTAAGCTGTCCGATGAGACGGGTCAAAGGAAGGCAGCGGAAAGGAAAATATGCCGAAGGACCATGGCATCCCGCAGAGCCTGGTTCCTGGGCGCAGGGTGAAGAAGTCTGCGACTGTCATCGATGGATGGAGTGCTATCTGATAAGATATACCAAAGGTATAGATAAGAGGCGGACATTTTATCGATGGATCGCCTCTTTTTTACAGGAGGAAAGGGTATGGCTATTTTTACAGGAGCAGGTGTGGCGATCGTCACGCCGATGACAGAGACGCTGGAAGTGAACTATGAGAAGCTTGGAGAGATCATTGAAGAGCAGATTGCGGAAGGAACCGATGCGATCATTATCTGCGGAACCACGGGTGAGTCTTCGACACTGACCCATGAGGAGCATCTCGAGGCAATCCGTTATACGGTGGAGAAGGTAAATCACCGGATTCCGGTCATTGCAGGAACGGGATCCAACTGTACGCAGACCGCATGTTATCTCTCAAAGGAGGCGGAAAAGTACGGTGCGGACGGACTGCTGCTCGTATCTCCATATTACAATAAGGCGACACAGAAAGGGCTGATCGCACATTATACCACCATTGCCAACAGTGTCTCCATTCCGATTATTTTGTATAATATCCAGAGCCGCACCGGTGTGAATATCGCTCCGGAGACCATCGTGGAACTGGTGAAAAATGTGGAAAATATTGTGGGCGTAAAGGAAGCTTCCGGAAATATTTCCCAGGTTGCGAAGATCATGCATCTGACGGATGGAAAGATTGACCTGTATTCCGGAAACGATGATCAGGTAATCCCGCTGCTGTCTCTGGGCGGCAAGGGTGTGATCTCCGTGCTGTCCAATGTGGCGCCCCGTTATACCCATGAAATGGTAATGAAATATCTGGAAGGCAATACGAAGGAAGCCTGTCAGATGCAGCTGAATGCGCTGCCGCTGATCGATGCGTTGTTCTGTGAAGTCAATCCGATTCCGGTTAAGGCTGCGATGAATCTGATGGGGAAAAAGGTCGGATCTCTGCGCGCACCTCTGACCGAGATGGAGCCGGCGCATCAGGAGAGACTGGCTGCGGAGCTGAAGGCGTTCGGGCTGATGTAACTGCCGGAAACTTTTTGATGGCGTAACACAGAAGGAAAAGAAATATAACCGTTCAGCCAGCTGAACGGTTGCCAAGAAACAGCAGGAGGGACTGAAATGATAAAAGTGATCATGCATGGATGCAACGGCCATATGGGTCAGGTGATCACCGGACTGGTCAAAGAGGATCCGGCGGTGGAGATCGTGGCTGGTGTGGATATGACAGATAACAGGGAAAATGGGTATCCGGTGTTTACGAATCTGCAGGACTGTGATGTACAGGCGGATGCGATGATTGATTTTTCATCGTTTAAGGCGGTAGACGGTGTTCTGGAATACTGCCGCAGCAGAAAACTGCCGCTGGTACTCTGTACCACAGGTCTCACCGAGGAGCAGGTGCAGAAGGTACAGGAGGTCAGCCAGGAGGTCGCTGTTCTGCGTTCTGCCAATATGTCTCTGGGAATCAATACCCTGCTCAAACTGATCCAGGACGCGGCGAAGGTTCTGGCGGCAGCAGGATTTGATATGGAGATTGTGGAGAAACACCATAAACTGAAATGCGACGCCCCAAGCGGAACGGCGCTGGCGCTGGCGGACAGCCTGAATGAAGCAATGGACGGGGCATATCACTATACCTTTGACCGCAGTCAGCGTCACGAACAGAGAGATTCGAAGGAGATCGGTATCTCTGCAGTGCGCGGCGGCACCATCGTCGGAGACCACGATGTGATCTTCGCGGGACCGGATGAGGTGATCACCTTCTCCCATCAGGCATACTCCAAGGGCGTATTTGGAAAAGGCGCGGTGGAAGCTGCCAAATTCCTGGCGGGAAAACCGGCGGGTCTGTATGATATGCAAGATGTCATTCAATAAGAACGGATATCAAATATCATAAAAAAAATTTTGAAAATAAGAGTTGCAGTTGTGCCTTAAATGTCTCGTATCAGCCACGAGAAATACCTCATTGTTTCGGCGAGGTATTTCTCGTGGCTGATACCAGTTTTGCAGATGATTCTGCAGAATCGGCGTTTAAGGCATTTTAAATTTTGCAGGAATATTCTGGAACCGCTTCTTTTGCGTATATTCGACTGGATTTTCCGTATACTACAGTACGAAAACAAGTATAGCAGAAAAGGAGATGGAATGATGAAAAACAGAAAAACAGCACTGCTTGGAATGATCATGGCTTCCGTCCTGATGGTGATGACGGCATGCG
>CABUPZ010000171.1 GCA_902493585.1 uncultured Fusicatenibacter sp.
ATAATGTATGGCAAATACAGAATCAGCCCCAGCTTTCCAATCTCCGCAGGCTGAAGACTGACACCGCCGATCCGGAGCCATCTTCTCGCCCCGTAGGCTTCATAACCAAGCGGCGTAAACCTTACCGCCGCCATCAGAAGGAGACTTCCCCAGTATACCAGTGCTGCAATCCGCTGGAACCATACACTATGATAATCTACAAACTTCGACAATATCACAATCCCCACCAGAACAATAGCAGAAAGCCCCGCCTGATGCGTGAAATAATACATATCATTTCCCTTGAATGTACTGGCCGCCTCGTAGGCGCTCGCGCTGTACAGCATAATCAGTCCGAAGCTGACCAGCAAAATAGTGCAGGCCAGCAGGTTATAATCATAAAAATCCGAAGGAAGTTTTTTCTTCCTCTTTTTCTTCTTTTCTTTCTTCTGGGATGGCATGTTTACTTTCTCTGCCATGAAGTTTCCACCTCCATTGTTTTACTCCATTTATTTCAGTGCATAGCCAAGCAGGCTGACAAAGCCCGGATTTCGGTCGGTCGTTCCGAGGATAACCTTACGCACCAGCTCCGGATCGTCCGTGATAATGTTGTCCACGCCGCAGTTGACCATCCGCTGCATATCTCCCTGATAATTCAGCGTCCAGGCACAGACTTCTTTACCAAGACTGTGCGCATGCTCTACAAAGTTTTCTGTGATGTACGTATATTTTACAGAAAAGAAGTCCGCCGCGTCCATATCCTCCAGGCCTCCGTACGACATTTTCATCGTATACCCGGTCTTGATATCCGGATTGATTTTCTTTGCCTGCCTGAGGAAATTGTAGTTCATGGAAGTCAGCACACACTGATCCACAAAGTCATTGTCCTCGATGATTTTCACCACTTTTTTGACAATATTCTGGTTGTGGCCGTTGTATTTTACTTCGATATTCAGGTTGATTTTTCCTTTCGCGTACGCGATGACTTCTTCCAGCTTCGGAATCTGCTCGCCGCGGAATTTTTTGTTGAATCGTACACCGGCATCGAGCTGGCTGATTTCATCGTAGGTCAGGGTCCAGATGCTGGCATTCAGACCGGTTGTCCGCTTCAGATTTGTGTCGTGCATAAGGACAATCTCACCATCACTCGTCTCCTGTACATCGATCTCCGCGTAATCCGACATGCTGTCCACTGCATATTTGATCGCGCTCATCGTATTTTCCGGTGCTTTTCTGGCTCCGCCCCGGTGCGCTGACACCGAAATATACTGGGAGGAAGCCGTTGCCTCTGCACGTGTTGCGCGCATGGCATATACAAGATAAACCGTTTCTCCCGCCAGCATGGCGATCGTGAGAACCACCGCTGTTACCGGACCGCAGAAGGTGCGTACCAGCTTCGAGCTCGGCTTTTTCGTTGTCCGGCTCTTCTGGTAGCCCTTTCGGGAGGAACGGATAAAAATCAGATACAGATACGTAATGCTTCCGACAAGGCCGAACGCTCCGCCGATCAGACTCATCGTCGATTTGACCCAGTCACCGTAGACGATGACGGTACTGACAACGGTAGACGGCGTTTTCACCAGCTTTGCATAGGCAACGACAGCCGTTCCGAAAATCAGATACAAAACCCACGTAATCAGAAAAATCATCACCTGGAAAGAGACGTTGATGCCAAGCTCACGCAGCACGCGTTTTTCCAGTGTCTGGCGCACCCGCAGATGGGTATTTTTCTCTTTTTCCGTCATCATGCACCGGAAAGGGATGGTGTAGGAAAACGCAAACGAGAACGCGACAAGCAGAATCGTCAGCACCAGCGGGATTGAAAATCTTCGTCAGGGAAACCTGAAGCAGTTTCATACTGCGGATGGCGCTGTAGCTGCTGTGCAGCCAAAGGTACGGGAAGCTCGCTGCCATGTAGAAAAACCAGGTCCACGGGCGGGCGCGCACAAACTGTGCGGCTCCTCTTCCGCCGGCAAGCATCATGACAGGAACGGAAATCCGTTTTCGTTTCCAGGAGGCCTCCAGAGCCGCCATGACAGCATAGATTTCAAACAGCATACAGAAAAAGAAAACAAGCAGAATTCCAAAAATCAGCAGAAGGGTCAGCGGATGCAGCATGATCTTGTTGAAGTTTTCCGATGTCATATAACTCGTTCCCAGCTGTTTTAAGGAAAAGTTGATCGCCGCATTGGCGAGTCTTGAAACCAGCTGGTTGGAAAACAGGCGGTAGACCGTCTCAAATATCACGATGCTAAGCAGGTTTTTCTGCAAAAGTTTCCATGCCATATTCAGATAAATTCGTATCATTCCTGCATTTTTTACTGCCTTTTTTCTCATCTGCTGTTGTTCTCTCCTGTCAGCCGCAATTCCCCCCGATGAATCTGTATGCAAAAATTACCTTTATTTTTTCTCTTTTGTATTTTACATTTGACACTTCGAGTCTTTTTTGAAGCTCTTTTTCTTTCTGTTCATTTTAAACTATCTTCCGGTATAACAC
>CABUPZ010000172.1 GCA_902493585.1 uncultured Fusicatenibacter sp.
GGCAAGCTGGTCGGCATGTTCTGCCAGTTCCAGATACAGTTTCATATCATCCTTGAACAGCTCCAGAAACTGAATACCCAGCAGACGTCCTTTGGCAAGCATTCCGCCTTTCTGTTTGATCATATAGCGGAAATCCTGCTTCAGTTCCGGATTTGTGATCACAATGGCTTCTCCGAACAGTGCGCCGCATTTGGTTCCGCCGAGGTAAAAGACGTCACAGCATTCTGCCAGGACCGGAAGTGTTACATCATTGCCTGAAGCAGCCAGCCCATAACTCATGCGGGCACCGTCCAGAAACAGATACAGACCATACCGGCGGCAGGTCTCATGAAGCGCTTCCAGCTCTGCTCTTGTGTAGAGCGTACCGAATTCCGTCGGACTGGAGATATAAACCAGCTTTGGCTGAACCGTATGCTCCGCGGATGCGTCTGCAAAATGTTTTTCCATCGCTTCTGCAACCTGTGCAGCCGTAATTTTTCCGTCCATATGCGACAGACCAAGGACTTTATGTCCGGTGGCTTCCACGGCGCCTGTCTCATGGATATTGATGTGTCCGCTGGCTGCGCAGAGCGCTCCCTGGTAAGGGCGCAGAGCTGCGTCGATCACCGTCAGATTTGCCTGTGTTCCGCCTACGACAAAATGCACAGCGGCATCTTCCTTTTCGCAGAGATTTCGGATGATTTCTGCCGCCTGCGCACAGTATGCATCTTCGCCGTATCCGATGGTCTGTTCAAAATTGGTATCCGCAAGCTTTGTTAAAATGGCAGGATGTGCTCCTTCATTGTAATCACAGTTAAAATAAATCATTTCCTTTCCTCCTTATGTATGTATCCTTTCCTTCTGATTTCTGCAATGCTGCAGACCTGACAGAACTGTTATCAGAATAAACGAATTTATTGGAAAATTCAACGTTTTTCTTTACACGCTTTTCGAAGAAAGATATAATTGATTTAAGTAATTTTAATTTATCGTACAACAACAAAAAAGGATAGAAAGGTGGAGAAAAATGAAAGAATTCAGATACGATGACGTTCCGGTCATTGAAACTTCCTCCGGAAAGCTGAAAGGTTACTACTGTGACGGAGAGTATATCTTCAAGGGCGTTCCCTACGCATACGCAGACCGTTTCCAGATGCCGGTGAAATCCTCTTGGGAGGGTGTGAAAGAGGCGACCTCCTATGGGTTTGTGTGCCCGCTGATGAACCAGGAAACTCCCAACGGCGAGTTGATGGTACCTCACCGCTACTGGCCTCAGGATGAACACTGCCAGAACCTGAACATCTGGACGAAAGCACTGGACAGGGAAGCGAAGCATCCGGTTCTTGTGTGGATCCACGGCGGCGCGTATTCCGCCGGCTCTTCCATCGAGCAGATCGCTTATGACGGTTTTAATATGTGTATGCAGGGCGATGTGGTGGTCGTTTCCGTCAACCACCGTCTGAATATCCTGGGTTATCTGGATCTGTCTCCTTTCGGTGAAAAGTACTGGAATTACGGCAACGCGGGAAATGCGGATCTGGTGGCCGCCCTGCAGTGGATACATGAGAATATCGCCGCATTCGGAGGTGATCCGGAGAACGTTACGATTTTCGGACAGTCCGGCGGAGGAATGAAAGTGGCAGATCTGATGCAGATTCCCGATGCCGACGGTCTGTTTCAGAAAGCGATGATCATGAGCGGCGTCGGAAGCAAGAGTCTTATGCCGAACTGCACCGGAGACGGCCGCGAAGTTGTAACCGCCATGCTTCAGGAGCTTGGACTGAAAGAAGAGGAGATCGAAAAGCTGGAAACCGTGCCATATTTTGAACTGGCCAGAGCCTATGAAAAGGTCAGTCCGGCAATCGCGGCCAAAGGCGGATACATCGGCTGCAATCCGATGATCAATGCGTATTACAAAGGCAATCCGCTGGAATACGGCCTTCGCGACCGTGCCCGCAGGATTCCGCTGATGATTGGTTCCGTTTTCGGAGAGTTCTCTTTTGTACCGGCGCAGTACGATAAATACAGCCTTTCAGAAGAGGATTCCCACAAAATCCTGGAAAAGGTTTATGGAGAACACACGGACGATATCATCCGTGCCTTCCGCGTTGCCTATCCGGGCAGGGCAGTGACCGATGTCCTCCAGGTGGATCGTGTCATGCGCCAGCCAACCAAAGCTTTCGCTGCAATGCATGCGGAGGGCGGAGCCGGCCAGACGTTCCTCTACAATTTTATTCTGGAATTTCCGTTCCAATATCAGAAAGCGGCATGGCACTGTTCGGATATTCCGTTTTTCTTCTGCAACACAGACAAGGTGGAAGTGTGTACAATCCCGGATGTGACGGAAAAACTGGAACGCCAGATGTTCGGCGCTCTGATGTCCTTTGCACATACCGGAAAACCATCCTGTCCGGAATTGCCGGAATGGAAGAGCGGGACGCCAAA
>CABUPZ010000173.1 GCA_902493585.1 uncultured Fusicatenibacter sp.
CAGGGTCTGCTGGCAGCGGGGGTGGATCCGGAAATGCCCTGTGCGGTACTGTCCCGGGGAACGACAGCGTTTCAGAAATGTCTGACCGGCGTGGTGGGCACCATGGAGCAGACGGTGAAAACTCATGGCGTTGTGACGCCGGCGATCATCGTGGTGGGAAAAGTCTGTGGACTGCATCAGGAGTTTGCGTGGTATGAAAAACTTCCGCTGGCCGGCTGCCGGGTGGTGGTGACACGGCCAAAGGGACGTTCCGGCCGCATGAGCCGTCTGCTCCGGGAGAAAGGGGCGGAGGTGCTGGAACTGCCTTCCATCGAGACTGTTCCGGTACAGGATTTCTCTGCGTTGCGGGGTGCGCTGGAGCAGATTTCCCGGTATCACTGGGCTGCGTTTACCAGCCCGTACGGGGTGAAAGTGTTTTTTGATGAACTTCTGATAAGCGGGCGGGACGCGCGGACCCTGGCTCATCTGAAATTTGCGGCGATCGGAGAAGGAACAAAGAAAGCTCTGGCGGAACATGGGATTCTGGCGGATCTGCTCCCGGAGGTCTATGACGGGGCACATCTGGGAGAGGTGCTGGCAAAGACCTGCGGTCCCAACGAGAGGATTTTGATTCCGCGGGCAGCGATCGGTTCCGAAGATCTTATCCGGCAGTTGTCTGTCCGGGAGGATCTTCAGATTGAGGATGTGCCGATTTATGAGACAAACTATCTTAAGCCAATGGTTCTGGAGGAAGAAAAATTATTTGAGGACGGTGCAGTTACACTTGCTGTATTTACCAGCGCCTCCACGGTCAGAGGTTTTCTGGCGGCGGTGCCGGAAATGGATGTGCGCCGGGTGACGGCGGTATGCATCGGACCGCAGACGGCGGCTGAGGCTGAGGCGGCCGGAATGCAGACGGTGACAGCTCCGAAAGCGACGATGGAATGCCTTGCTGCCTGTGTGGAACAGGTGTATCTGGCACATGTACAGGAAAATGCAGGAAATTAGAGGTTCAAACACGCTGTGGAGCGGGACATGGATTCCCGGCAGCGGGAAAGAACATAAAAACAGGAGAGAAAGCATATGAAGACGGAAAGATCAGAAAAATTATACGAAGAAGCAGTCAAATACATCCCGGGCGGAGTAAACTCGCCGGTCCGTGCTTACGGAAATGTAAATATGAGCCCACGGTTTATTCAGGGAGCGACCGGAGCGTATGTGTTTGATGCGGACGGCAACCGGTATGTGGATTATATCTGTTCCTGGGGTCCAATGATCCTTGGACATAACAACCAGGAGATTCTGAAAGCGGTGGTGCGCGCCTGTGGCAACGGGCTGAGCTTCGGAGCGGCGACCGAGATCGAAGTGGAGATGGCGAAATTTATCTGTGAGCGAGTGCCGGCGATCGAGATGATCCGTATGGTGAACTCAGGAACGGAAGCGGTCATGAGCGCTGTCCGCGCGGCAAGAGGCTTTACCGGAAGAAATAAGATCATCAAATTTATGGGATGCTACCACGGCCACAGTGACTGCCTGCTGGTAAAGGCAGGTTCCGGTGTCATGACGGCGGGAATCCCGGATAGCGCCGGAGTTCCCAAAGGCTGTACAGAGGATACCCTGTCAGCGGTCTACAACGATCTGGACAGTGTGGAGGAACTGCTGGACAAGAACCAAGACGAAGTGGCGGCAGTGATCGTGGAACCGGTGGCTGCAAATATGGGTGTGGTGCCTCCGAAGGAGGGATTTCTTCAGGGACTGCGCAACCTTTGTGACAAGCACAAGGCTCTGCTGATCTTTGACGAAGTGATCACCGGTTTCCGTCTTGGCTTTACCGGCGCTTCGGGAAAATATCAGGTAACGCCGGATCTGATCACATACGGAAAGATCATCGGCGCAGGGATGCCGGTGGGCGCTTACGGAGGAAGAAAAGAAATCATGCAGATGGTTTCCCCCTGTGGTCCTGTTTATCAGGCAGGCACCCTCAGCGGAAATCCGGTGGCGATGGCAGCCGGCCTGACGCAGCTGAAATATCTCTATGAAAATCCGAAACTTTATGAAGATCTGACGGCGAAGGGCCATCGGCTGTACGGCGGCATGAAAGAGCTGGTACACAGATATCAGATGCCGTACACCGTCAATTACGTAGATTCTCTCGGATGCATGTTCTGCACGCCGGAGGAGGTTGCCAATTACGCGCTGGCGAAGACCTCCGATACAAAGGCGTTTGCGGAATATTTTGCCTGGATGCTGAACCACGGTTTCCATCTGGCATCCTCCCAGTTTGAGGCGATGTTCCTGTCTGAGGCGCATACCGATGCGATGATCGATGACACGCTGACTGCGGTGGAGGATTATCTGAAGGAGAAGAGAGAAAAATGAAAACAGGTCTGGAAGAAGCCTATCTTGTAAAGGGCGGGAAAAAACTCCGGCTCGGTTATAC
>CABUPZ010000174.1 GCA_902493585.1 uncultured Fusicatenibacter sp.
GGAGACGCTGGATCGGCTGATTCGTGAGATCATCGGTGTGTACGGGGAAAAGCTGACGGTGGAGCAGCCGTTTCACTGTGACTACGGCAGCAATATTGAGGTTGGGGAAAACTTCTTTGCCAATTATAATCTGACGATCCTGGATGTGGCGAAGGTTGTCATCGGAAGCAATGTACAGATTGCACCGAATGTGTCTATTTATACGGCGGGACATCCGCTGGATCCGGAGGCCAGAAACTCCGGCTATGAGTACGGAATCGGGATCACCATCGGGGACAATGTATGGATCGGCGGCAATACGGTCATCAATCCGGGTGTCCATATCGGAAATAATGTGGTCATCGGTTCCGGAAGCGTAGTGACGAAGGACATTCCCGACAATGCGATTGCAGTTGGAAATCCATGCAGGGTGCTTCGTTATCTGACCGAAGAGGATAAGAAGTATTACTACAAAGACCGGGAGTTTGACGTGGATTACCGGGAGTAATGTGTTCCAAAATGTATTGAAAAATCAACAGATCAGTCAGACTGAGGGAAAGCCGCCGGGTCACAGAGAGAATCCGGCGGCTTTTCTCATCGTCCAGTTATAAGGCTTTGCGGATTCTTACAGCCGCAGCCTTCCAGTTTTCTTTTGTATGCCAGCAAAGTGTCCCGTTCCGGAGCTCAAGCTCCGGCAGATCGTCAGAATATCTTCCTGCCATGGTGAATTCGCATTCTTCCGGCAGTTTCACGTAAGGATCTTCGGTCAGTTCTCCGCCAAAGGTATGAAATACCGCGAATCCTTCCGTTCCATCCATTCGAAGAATTCCCTGCCATCCTTTCAGATGCCGCCAGCTGGCCTGTTCTGTTCCGAAAAACCTTGTGACGCCGTGTCTGATCACCGGAGCGATTTTGTGATAGAACGCAATTCCGTCTTCGATTGCCGTCCACTGCTCTGACGTCAGATTCAGAACATCCCCGGACAGACACATACGTCCCAGGAAGGTCGCCGCTATGGAATAGACGATCCGCTGACGGGAATCGCACTCCCGGATCACTGCCCAAATCTGGCTTTGACGGGGAAGAATCGCCCGGTGAAGATTTGCCGCGATCATCGGTATTTCCAGACATAATTCCGGTGAAACGGCATAATCGCCCATGGAAACATCCCAGGGAATCTTCAAGCAGTAACTGGTTCGACGGCTGAACGGTTACTGCTTGTTTTCAGAAATGAAAAAAAGGTATTCAGCATCCATATATTTTGTGGTATGATAGGATGGAATATGGAAAAAGGAGCATGAAATACAAATGAGTATCCGGATGATCGGAATTGACCACAGCCTTGCAGGACTGGATATCAGGGCGAAGTTTTCGTTCACAAAAAAGAGCGCTGCAGAGGCGATGGAGCAATTCAAAGAACTGGAGGGAGTGAAGGGCTGTGTCCTGCTTTCCACCTGTAACCGCATGGAACTGTGGGCGAGCACCACAGAGGAATGCGAGCAGGATCTTCTCGTATGGCTGTGCCACTGCAAAGGGCTGGCTCCGTTTGAATACGACCGGTATTTTGTAAAAAGAGAAGGAAGGGAAGCGGTGGAGCATCTGTTTTCACTGGCCTGCGGACTGAAATCCATGATCCTGGCGGAGGATCAGATTCTGACGCAGGTGCGGGAGGCGCTTTCCCTTTCCAGAGAAAATTACTGTGCGGACAATGTGCTGGAGGTATTGTTCCGGGGGGCAGTAACGGCGGCGAAGCGGGTTAAGACCGAGGTGGTTTTCACCCACGCAAACAGTACCGCCATGGACCGGGCCATTGCCATGCTTGCGGATACAGGATACAGCCTGAAAGGGAAAACCTGTATGGTGATTGGAAACGGAGAGATGGGACGGCTGGCGGCGCTGACGCTGAAACGGGCCGGAGCCGATGTGACGGTTACGGTGCGCCAGTACAGAAGTGGTGTTGTCAACATTCCGGAAGGGTGCAGAAGGATCAATTACGGGGATCGGATGGAATTATTTCCGTCCTGCGATCTGGTGGTGAGTGCTACTTCCAGTCCCAATTATACGATACGGAGAGAGCTGCTGGACGGAATGGTCCTGGAGCATCCGATGATCCTGATCGATCTGGCAGTGCCGAGGGATATTGAGCCGTCGCTCAGTGAGATAGAGCAGATTTCTCTGTATGATATTGATGCCTTCCGTCTGCGGGGGGACGAAGGCAATGCGCTGCAGCAGGCACACAGGATCCTGGACGAAGAAATGGGGGATTTCTATCTCTGGTATGAAGGCCGGGATCTGGTACCGCGGATCAAACATGTGGAGACGGAGGCTGTGGAGGATCTGAACCTGCGGATCCAGAAGATCCTGCGGAAACTTCCCATGGAGGAACAGGAACAGACGATACTGAAACAGCAGATCGATACGGCTGTTGAGAAGGTCGTCA
>CABUPZ010000175.1 GCA_902493585.1 uncultured Fusicatenibacter sp.
AGTAAAAAGCCATCCGGGCAGGAGCGCACTGTGGCGGAGGCAACGAGATAAAGTCCTTGCCGACGCTGCCCGTGGTGTCTGCAGTGATAACGAAAGAAGCCCACAGAGAGTGTTTTTTTGAGTACAAAATGGATGAAAGTGGGAGGGAGAAGAAATGCAGGTACATTCCATTCTGGAATCTTTACAGCAGGGAATCCTGATCTGCGATCAGCACAGCAGGATTGTGTTCTTCAATCAAGTCTACAGCGATTTCATCGGCGTTCCGCTTGAAACCGCGAAAGGTCATAAAATCACGGATTACCGCAAATCTGCCATTGCTCCGGAAGTCATTTGGAGCGGCATCCCGGTCGAGGGAATGGTGCGGAGAGAGGGAACGCAGGAATACTTTGCAAGTGTTTATCCGATCTGGGAAGAGCATCAGATCCGCGGAAGCATCTCAATTGTGACGAGTCTCGTACAGTTTGAAAAACGGGAATCAGAGGCTCACATGACGCTGGAAGAGCGGGTGCGCCGCTTTGAACGGCAGGAGATCCAAAATACGTTGTTGCTGTACGGACGGGATATGGAAGGGAAGCAAAAAGCGGCAAAGGAACTCGGAATTTCGCTGGCAACGTTATATAATAAAATCAAAGAATAAGACAGAAGGAGAATGAAATGCCGGAATTTCTGCAGCTTTGGGGCTTTGTGGTATTTTCTGTCTTTGCTGTAACAGAACTCACATAAAAGAGGGATCATGATTTCTAAAATTTTAGAAATTACGATCCCTTTTGTAGTATCTGCCCGGATATCGCATTACAATGATCTCAGATCAAAGAAAGCGAGGCCATAGAACATGAAAAAAATCAGAATCGGAAGCGGCGCAGGCTATGCGGGAGACCGCATTGAGCCGGCAGTGGAGCTGATGGAAAAAGGAAATCTGGACTACATTATTTTCGAGTGTCTGGCGGAACGCACCGTTGCGATCGGGCAGCAGGACAAAGAGAAAGATCCGTCGAAGGGATACAACCAGCTGCTCGACTACCGAATGGAAAAAATTCTCCCGCTGATGGCGAAAAACAAAGTAAAAGTCATTACCAATATGGGAGCTGCCAACCCGGTATCTGCTGCCGAACGGACGTGTGAAATTGCCAGAAAACTGGGTGTCGGAGGATTGAAAATTGCCTGTGTGACCGGCGATGATATTACAGAAGAGCTGGACAAATATGAAAATGAGAAGGTGCTGGAGGATGGCACGCTGTTAAAAGAGAAAAAAGATGTTCTGATTTCCGCAAATGTCTATATGGGCGCAGAAGGCATCACAAAAGCGTTGAAAGAGGGCGCCAATCTTGTCATTACCGGTCGCGTTTCCGATCCTGCACTGACGATCGGACCGCTGGTACATGAGTTCGGATGGAACATTACCGACAACCCGGATCAGATGGGACAGGCGGTTCTGGCAGGCCATCTGCTGGAGTGTGCCGGACAGGTGACAGGCGGCTATTTTGCGGATCCGGGCTACGAGGATGTGCCGGATCTGTGGAAACTTGGATTCCCGCTCATTGAGATCGACGAGACAGGCGCATTTACCGTGACAAAAGTCGAGGGAAGTGGCGGACTGGTGAGCGTGGATACCTGTAAAGAGCAGATGATCTACGAAATCCACAACCCAAAGGCTTACCTGACCCCGGATGCAACAGCGGACTTTTCGAAGGTGACGTTCCGGCAGATCGGGGAAAACCAGGTTCACGCCGAGCATGCGACAACGCATGGAAGACCGGAAACTTTGAAAGTGAGTGTCGGCTACAAGGACTGCTTCATCGGTGAGGGTGAAATTTCCTACGGCGGAAGCAACTGTATGGCACGGGCGGAGCTGGCGGCGGAGATTCTGGAGAAGCGGATTGAACTGACAGGCATCGAGCTGGAAGAGTACCGTACTGATTTTATCGGATGCAATTCCCTGTATCGTGATGCAATTTCCAAGGAGATCGGAAGTGGAACTCCGTGTGAAGTGCGTCTCCGCGCCGCAGGCAGAACGAAAGACCGGAAAAATGCCGTTCTGCTGGCAAACGAGGTGGAGGCTCTCTATACCAACGGTCCAGCAGGAGGCGGCGGAGCGGTGAAACGGGTGTCCGAGATTGTCTCGGTCTGCTCAATTTTTGTGCCGCGCGATGCAGTAGAAGCAAAAGTTACATTCCGGGAGGTATAAGGCGATGAAATTAAAAGAGATTGCACATGCAAGAACAGGCGATAAAGGCGAGATCTCCAATATTTCGGTGATCCCATATGATGAGAACAATTATGAAATGCTGAAAGAAAAAGTAACAGAAACACGCGTAGCAGAATACTTCCGCGAAATCTGCCACGGAAAAGTAACCCGCTACG
>CABUPZ010000176.1 GCA_902493585.1 uncultured Fusicatenibacter sp.
GCAGCAGCCACGGATGACCAAACACCTGCTTCGGCAGCGGAAGATCCAGCGCCATCAGGAAGATCGGCCAGTAAATGGTATGGAAACGGATGATATCCTTTCCGATCAGATGCAGATCGGCCGGCCACATGGTGCGGAACTGCTCCGTACTCTCTCCGTCACAGTCATAACCGATACCGGTAATATAGTTGGTCAGTGCATCCAGCCATACATAAATCACATGCTTCGGATCAAAATCTACAGGAATTCCCCATTTGAAGGAAGTTCTGGACACACACAGATCCTGCAGGCCCGGAAGCAGGAAGTTATTCATCATCTCATTTTTTCTGGAAACCGGCTGGATAAATTCCGGATGCGCATTGATATGGTCGATCAGTCTCTGGGCATACTTGCTCATCTTAAAGAAGTAAGCCTCTTCCTTCGCCGGCGTCACCGGACGTCCGCAGTCCGGACATTTGCCGTCCACCAGCTGAGATTCTGTGAAAAAGGACTCACACGGAGTACAGTAAAGTCCCTCATAATATCCTTTGTAAATATCCCCCTGATCGTACAGCTTTTTAAAGATCTTCTGTACTTGCTTCTCATGATACTCGTCCGTGGTACGGATAAATTTATCGTAAGAAGTATTCATCAGATCCCAGATCCGGCGGATCTCACTGGAAACGTTGTCTACAAATTCCTTCGGAGTAATACCCGCTTCCTGAGCCTTCAGCTCAATCTTCTGGCCATGCTCGTCCGTTCCTGTCTGGAAGAACACATCGTATCCCTGCTGACGTTTGAAACGCGCGATACTGTCCGCCAGCACTGCCTCATAAGTATTTCCGATATGCGGTTTGCCGGAAGTATAGGCAATCGCCGTCGTAATGTAATATTTTGGTCTGATTTTCTCCATATTTTTCTTTTCCTTTCCTAAAATAAAAAAACTGCCTTCTCATATGAGAAGACAGGCGCTCACCCGTGTTACCACTTCTTTTCGTCTCCGCCTCACGGCGAAAACCTCTGCAGGTACAAAATACCCTCCCGCTGTAACAGGCGGAACCTGTCGCAGCCTTGCCGTTTCCGGTTCGGTGCGCCTCTCAGGAGCCATCTTCCATAAAGCTTTGCCCATCCCTCTCAGCCTGCCGCCTGCAACGCTTCAGACAGCTTACGGGAATTCTCTGTAGAGCATCCACGATATGTACTCTCTCCGTCCTTGTGTTTACCATAATATAAAATAATGCTAACACATCCCAAAGTTTTTGTAAAGCCTTGAGATAAAAAAAAGCAGAACCCTCCCCTTTGTATTTCCTGACAGCGTGTGGTAAAATAATGGAATGAGATTACCCGAAAGAAGGCCCATACCATGAAACTGAAAAACCTTGGGATTTTTACCCTGACCGTACTGCTTTATATCGCTTTCATGACCATCACCGGCATCGGCTGTCCCATTCGGTGGTTCACAGGCATTTCCTGCCCCGGCTGTGGGATGAGCCGTGCTTTCCTGGCTTTGCTCCGATTGGATTTCGCGGCCGCTTTCCGGTATCATCCCATGATCTATCCGCTGTTGATTTTTATCCCCTGCTACTTTCTCGGAAGCGAAAAAACACCACGGCGCAGGAAGTGGAAGAAGATTTTTCTGGCGGTTATGATAATTATGTTTTTTTTCGTATGGATTTTCCGAATTTTTCATGAAGATTCTGTCGTCCGTATTGACCCGGCAAATGGCGCCATGATACAATACCTGAAAAGGGGGATTTTAAAATGTACGTAAAAGATGACCGGAATTTTATCACCTTTCTAATCCTGAATTTTATTACCTGCGGGATTTATGGAATCTATTTCTGGTATATGTATGTGGAGGATATCAACACGGTATTTTATGGCGACGGCGAGGACAGCCCGAACTATATCCTGGTGCTGATCCTTTCCATCATCACCTGTGGAATCTATGGCTTCTACTGGTACTACAAACAGGCAAACCGCATTTATCATGGAGCTTATGACCGCTACGGTGTGCCGGTCAACGAAACCGGAACCGGCATTCTCCTCTGGATGATCCTCGGTACCCTGGTCTGCGGCCTTGGAACCTTTGTTGCTCAGTACTTTATGATCAACAATCTGAACAAAGTGGCAAACGCCTATAATTATCAGCAGCAGAACCGCTTCAACAACGGAGGCCCGAACTACTATTGATCAGTCGGGCGGCATGTGATAACAGGTGTAAAATCTGCGAAAACATTCAGCGGGTGCTCAAAAGTTTTTTAAA
>CABUPZ010000177.1 GCA_902493585.1 uncultured Fusicatenibacter sp.
TGTTCTGCTTTACCTCCGGAAACCTGTATCTGCGGCAGGAGGAGACGGGCGTTTCGGTACAGGCTTACTATGACGTTTTTCTTGGATCTCCCCGGTATCTGTTCCGTTTCTGGAGGAGTCTTGGCTTATGTCTCTGCATCACGGCTGGCCAGATCGTCGTTTCGGTTATGGCGGGCTATGGATTCGCCAAATGTACGTTTCCGGGGAAAGGTGTCATGTATTTCTTCCTGATGATCCTGATGGTACTGCCGCTGCAGGTGACGTTGGTGCCGAATTATCTTATGCTGGATCAGATGGATCTGCTGGGAACGGACGGTGCTTTGATCCTTCCTGGGATTTTTGTCCCTCTGGGAACGTTTATCATCACCCAGAGCTTCCGGGCGGTTCCCGATGATGTGGTGGACGTTGCCCGGCTGGACGGCTGCGGTCTTTGGCGGATCCTGCTGCAGGTGGCGGTTCCGATCGCAAAGGGAGGGATCGTCTGTGCAGGTCTGCTGGCGTTTCTGGATGCCTGGAATATGGTGGAACAGCCCATTGCTTATCTGAAAGATTTTACCAAGTATCCGATCTCTGTGGCGCTTGCCTATGTAACGCCTTCGGAGTCCGCAAGACAGTTCGTCTGCTGTATTCTGGTCATGCTGCCGCCGTTGTTTCTGTTCTCCTGTTTCCACAGGGAAATGGTGGAAGGGATCGTGTTTGGAGAGGAGAAGTAGTTATGAAGAGGAAAGTAGTCTGCGTTGGTATTCTTGTATTCTGGGGTCTTGTGGTCTGCACGATTCTTTCCATACGCATCGAGGAGCAGATGATGATCCAGGCAGTGAAGGCAGAAGCGAAGGAAGAACAGATCGAGCCGGGGTATTCCCGTCTGAGGATTCCTGCGGATGCGCTGATCCAGGATGAGAACGGAACACATCTGTATTTTGCAGAGACAGGAGACGGATGGGAGGAAGGAAACCGCGTGGTGGAGAGAGATCCATATATGTATTTTGTAGAGGGAGACAGTATCGTACTGCCCGATTCCATGAATCTGACGTCTTACATTCAATATGCTTCCAAGCCGGTGAAGGTGGGAGAACTGATTATGTGGTGCCGCACTTATCCGAAAGGCGAGGACTGTTATCTGGTCCTTGATCCCGGTGAGCCGGATCAGAGCCTGGAAGGATGGGGGACGGCTTCTGTGACGGAGGAAAGGGACGGCGCACTGCTGGTGTCCCTGGAGGGCAAGCAGCCATTTCTGGAAAGCCAGGCGAGAAGCGAACTTGGTTTTTCCAAGGAAAGCAGGGTATACAGCCTTGGGGATGTCCGGAAGCTTTTTGGAACCTTTCCGCTGCTGGCTGGGATGGCGGTACTTTTGATCATGACGGTGATCCTGTGGGCGCATTCGCTGCGTCTGACCAGGAACCTGCGGGAAAACCGGACGTTGCTGGCGGTCAACGCTGTTCTTGGCGGGGGTATGCTGTGGCTGTTCCGGTGTCTGGCGGATCAGGTAAAGCTCCCTTCATCCCTGCTGCCGGCGGAAAATATTCTGGAGTTTGGACATTACGCGGAGGAATTTGGCTCGATTTTCCATGAACTGGAAGGGTTTTCCGCGGCTGCTGCCAGTGAGACGCTGCGGGCGTTTCCGGTGAATCTGGCTCTGGCTGGAACGGTGGTTCTTGTGGGAATTGTTTTGATTTTTGTGCTGATTATTTTTGAGAGGAGAATTGTAAGCAGAGTATCGAAAATAATTTCTGCCGGTATGATTCATTTCCGGCAAAACAACTGATGTTTGCGGAGAGAATATGTCGCGTACAGGCGGTGTCTTGAAATGGAAAACTCCAGGACACCGCTTTTTACTGTTCCTTTTTTGAAACTTGTTTTATGTATGTGCTGTATCAATGGGGCTGTTCCATATCATCTAAAAAAGAGGGAAAACCTCTCTAATATTTTCCGTATTTTTTCCGGGAGCCTCATGATAAAATCGGAAAAGTAAATGCATCAGAAGGAGGACAAAATGAGAGAACTTTCCTATCAGTATAAAAATCTGCCAATCCCGGGCGGCGGATATGTGACAGGTTTTATTTTTCATAAAAAGAAGAAGGGGCTTCTGTATCTGAGAACCGATATCGGCGGTACCTATCGTTTCGATCCGGAGCATCAGCGGTGGTGCAGTCTGATTTCCCATGTGACGCCGGAGGATTTGAGCGAGAC
>CABUPZ010000178.1 GCA_902493585.1 uncultured Fusicatenibacter sp.
TGGAATGCCGGTTTTATCGGAAAGTTCTTCTGTGACATCCTGTCCGCGGATGCCGATATACGCGCGGCTCACGTTGTTGGAAAGATTTTCGATCAGCTTTTTGATCTGGGAAATCGCAATGCCCGTCACCACGTTGTTTCCCTTGGCACTGTAACTCTGCGCAATAATGCCGACGATTTCGCCGTCAAGATTTACCAGAATGCCGCTGCCGTCCGTGCTGCCGAGGATGTCGGTGGTCAGCAGATTGTACTCATTGTCCAGCGCGGAAATCTTGTTCGTAACCGAAGTCACCACACCGTACGCAATCGAATTGCTGTAGCCGACCGGGCTTCCGACAGCCACGACCGGGTCACCCTGGCTGACGAGATACGAACTGCCGAGCGGCGCAACCGCAAGACCGTCCCGTGTTTCCTCATCCAGCTTCGATTCATCCACCTTCACAATCGTAAGGCCGGTGCTCGGATCGTGGCGCTGGTATGTGGCATCCACCATCGTCTCGTCCCAGAAGGTGACCTGAATCCGCTCCACATTTTCCACGATGCGGTATTCCGTCAGAATAAAGAGATCCTGCCCGTTGTCCGCAACAATCAGACCGGAAATCTGCTGCTGGTTTTCATAGTTCTGGTTAAAATAGTCCATCTGATTGGTAATGCCGATGACGGTAACCAGCGCTCGTTTTGGTTTTTCCGTTACTTCCAGCATATCCTGGTAGAGCGCTTCATAATTTTTCAGGCTGCTGTCCTTTTCCTCCGCATCCGTTTCCCCATCGACACTGGAAACCTCGCTGCCCTCCTCCGGCTCTTCGGAAGTGCTGCTTTCCGTTCCCTCTGCCGCTCCGTTCTCCTCTGTGCTTTTGGAAACCGTACTTTCGGATACACTGCTTTCTGAAGTACTGCTATCCACTGTAGAACTGCTGATTTCCGAACCGGAGCCGCTGCTGTCTACCGACGCACTCGCCGAAGATGCGGTAATTGTCTCATCCGGCTCCTGTCCGCTGTTTGGATCCTCATCTCCCGGGATATCCACTTTCGCCGGCGGCTCTTCCCTGGTAACTGCTTCTGCAATCTTTGGCTCTGTCACCGCAAATACCGCGGCCGCAACCAGACCGCCAAGCGCCGCAAGTGCCAGCCATCCGGCAATCAGAAGAACAATCTTTTTCCAGTCGGGCGGCTGCTTTTTGATGCTCTCTTTCATGAATTTGTAAGGTTTTGGGTCATTTTCCATACATTTCTTTCTCCATACATCTGTATTCCATACCGAACTGCTCTGCGCATATGCGCTTCCGCAATCTTCACATATATAAAAAACTTTACCAGATAGATATGAACATTTTATGAAGACTGTTACATTTTTTTCTCATTTGCGCAACATCCTGCATTTTCTCGTTCTTGGGGTTTCTTTCTTTTCTTTTTTAAGGTATAATTGGGGGAGTGGAAAAACCTGTGACCCACATTCCACTTCCGGTCTGTACTTCCCGTGCAGATATATGATCAGATCGCTACTGTTCACTCAGCAGTGAAACACTTGCTGTTTCGCTGCGTAAGAAAGTGATTCAGGTGTGAGCAGCCCTCCTTTTGCGAAGCAAAACTTTAAATGAGGGCTGCGAATGTTACAGTTCGCAGGGTACCTGTGAACTGTAACATCAGATCCGTGCGGTATTGCATCAAAAATACCGCGTTATCTGTAGACAATGACTGAATTATGAATTACGAAAAGGTAAGTATTATGAATCAGAAAGCATTAAAAACGCTCGAATACGACAAAATTATCGAACAACTGGCTTCGTATGCCAGTTCTCCGCTGGGCCGGAAGAAATGTCTGGAGCTCGTTCCTTCTTCTTCCCTCTCCCAGATTACGCGGATGCAGCACGAGACACACGACGCGCTCACCCGGCTCTTTAAAAAAGGCCACATTTCCTTTGGTGATGCCAAAGATATCCGCGGCGCATTAAAGCGTCTCGAAATCGGCAGCTCCATGAACATCACGGAGCTTCTGCAGACCGCCGCACTTCTGGAAAACACGGCACGCGTCAAAGCGTACGGCCGCCGCGAAAATGCGGACCAGACGCTGGACAGCCTCGAAGATCTCTTCGAAACTCTGGAGCCTCTGACGCTGCTTTCCACGGAAATCCGCCGCTGTATTCTCTCCGAGGATGAAATCAGCGATGATGCA
>CABUPZ010000179.1 GCA_902493585.1 uncultured Fusicatenibacter sp.
TGGCCGATGTTCAGGATGTGGTCGCCGATTCGTTCGAAGTCGGTCAGCATCTCGGAATACAGGATGCAGGCTTCGTCGGAGCATTTTCCGGTCTGCATTCTTTCGATCTGTGCTTTCCGATAGTTTTCTGTCATATCGTCCATCTGCTGCTCCAGCACTTCGATCTTCTTCATGCTTTCTTCCGGATGCTCACCCAGCTTTTCAAGAACTTCCATCGCCTCGTTGCTGACTTTCTGCATCTCTGTGATTTCATCCGCCACTGCCGGTGAGAAAGAAATCTTACGTTCTTCCATCATCTTGGTGTATTCGCAGATATTCATTGCATGATCTCCGATACGCTCCAGGTTTCCGCATACCTTGAAGAGTGCGCTGATGTACTGGGAATCTTTCGGATTGGTTTCATTGACCATTACTTTGGAAATATATTTGGAGATTTCCTTGTTCAGATAGTCAATGTACTCTTCCCGTTCTTCCACCTCCGGAAGAAGATCCGCGCCTCCTGCGCGGACTGCACGAAAGCTGGTGTTGACATTTTCCTTTGCCATTTCCATCATACGGGAAAGCTCGCTGCGGATTCCATTGGTCACGATGGCGGAATTACCGATCTGATGCTCACGCTTCATTTCCATCGGACGGATATACTCCAGATGCATCACACCTCCCAGCTCCTCTTTCTTCTCCGGCAGGATCTTGGTTGCCAGCACTGCCAGGTAATTTCCAAACGGCAGCAGGAGCACGGTCGTCACAACATTAAACAGAGTATGCATATTTGCGATCTGCGCGGTTACTCTGCCCGGTGTAAAGCTCTCGACCAGAGAGGTCAGCGGGGTTATCATACATACAATCGTAAAGATCGAGGTTCCGATCAGGTTGAACAACAGGTGAATAATGGTGGTACGTTTTGCGTTCCGATTCGTTCCGATGGACGACAGAACCGCAGTGATACAGGTACCGATGTTCTGTCCGAACAGTACATAGACAGCGCTTGACAGACCGATCAGTCCGCTGGACGCCAATGCCTGCAGAATACCTACGGACGCGGAAGAAGACTGGATGATCGCGGTAAATACCGCACCTGCCAGAATTCCGAGCAGCGGGTTGGAGAAGTTCGTCATAATGGATGCGAACGCCTCAGACTCACGCAGCGGCATCATGGAAGAACTCATCATCTCCATACCAATGAAAAGGATACCGAGTCCTGCTACGATCATTCCGTAATGGTGCACTTTCTGTTTTTTAATAAATACGATCAGCGCCACACCAATGAATGCGATCAGAGGAGCGATCTCTCCGACATCCAACGCGATCAGCTGGCCTGTGATCGTGGTACCGATATTGGCTCCCATGATAATCCAGACTGCCTGGCGAAGGGTCATCATTCCTGAATTAACAAATCCAACGACCATGACCGTTGTCGCTGATGATGACTGTATCACCGCAGTGATGACCGCACCAACCAGAACACCCAGAAAACGGTTGGCTGTCAGTTTTTCCAGGATCTGTTTCATCTTGTTTCCGGCGGCTGCCTCAAGTCCGTTGCTCATCATCTGCATTCCGTAAAGAAACAGGGCAAGACCTCCAAGAAGACTGAAAAAATCTGTAATTTTCACTTTCTTCATCCTCCACATTTTTTCAAAATTTTACATGTTCTTTATTTTTATATCGAAAAACCACGGATTTTGCAATATCTTATACGTATTCTTAACATAATTTTACATAAATTTTACATTCTTCCTCCTTTCCGAGGCATGTTTGTTAATTTCCTTCCGACGCAAAAAAGCCGCGGCCTTCCGGCTGGATTGCTCCAAACGGTAAAGCCACGGCTTACTTTTTTCTGTTTTTCTTATTTTTTCACATTCTCCGCCCCATTCTCCGGGACAACTTCTTATCCGCCGTTTCCGTCTTCCGTCTTGATACGGAAAAATTCATCCACACGGTTATTACTGTCCATCAGCTCATTGTACTGGAGACATTCATACTCTCTCTCCAGTTCCAGCGTGCGGTTGTCCGCATTTTCCCACCGATGCCACTTTCCGGCGCTGTCCATGTAGCCAAGATGATTCAGCGCGGGAATCTCTT
>CABUPZ010000180.1 GCA_902493585.1 uncultured Fusicatenibacter sp.
TGGAGCTGTGCGATCAGGATTTTGTTCCGCCGCTTTCCCACCGCAACAGTACATCCCAGACGAACTGGGCCGAGACAGAAGAAAAGACGGATGGAATTGCAGAATATCTGGAGAATATCTGCAGTCAGCATGTGGTGCTGTGGAAGGAAGAGGGAGTTGTGCGGGCCTTTATGACCTGGAAGGATCATTTTAACTGTGAGAATCTGGAAGCATATCCGGATTCCTGCTATCTGACCACCCTCTGCGTCTGGCCGGATTACCGGGGACAGGGAATTTCGGAGGTAATGTATGCAGAAGCAGAAAAGGACATCGCGGCAAAATTTCCGGGAAGCCGGATTACTCTCCGTACCTGGTCTACAAACGGGGCACAGGAGCATATTTTGGACAAACTGGGATATGGTCTTGTCAGGCGGCTGAAGGATGACCGGGGAGAAGGAATTGATACGGTTTATTTTGTAAAAAAGGAAGAAAACGACAGATAACATGGTGCTTGCAAATCGCAGCTTATAGTGTCATAATCGGAAGCATAAGACAGCAAAAGGAGGGCTATAGCTATGCCTTGTACAACCATTTTAGTTGGAAAGAAAGCATCGTATGACGGTTCCACCATGATCGCGCGAAATGACGATTCCGGTGCAGGCCATTATACATCGAAAAAATTTGTAGTGATTCACCCGGAGGAGCAGCCGAGAACCTATAAAACCGAGATTTCTCATCTGACCATTGAGCTTCCGGACAATCCGATGCGGTACACTGCAGTGCCAAACGCAGAAAAAGGCGAGGGTGTCTGGGCGGCAAGTGGCGTGAATGCAGCGCAGGTCGGTATGACTGCGACCGAGACAATCACATCGAATCCGCGTGTGCTGGGTGCTGATCCGCTTGTTGTTTATCAGCCGGCGGAAGACGGAAAAGAAGAGGTTCCGGGCGGAATCGGCGAGGAGGACCTTGTTTATATTGTTCTTCCTTATATTAAAAGCGCCAGAGAAGGTGTCAAAAGACTGGGCAGCCTGCTGGAGCAGTATGGTACATACGAGATGAACGGCATTGCATTTCAGGACCACGATGAGATCTGGTGGCTGGAGACGATCGGCGGCCATCACTGGATGGCAGTGAAAGTGCCGGATGACCATTATGTGGCCATGCCGAACCAGCTTGGCATCGACCATTTTGATCTGGAGGATGCACTCGGCGAGCAGAAGGAATATATGTGCTCAGCGGATTTGAAAGAATTTATTGAAACATATCATCTGGATCTTTCTATGGACGGAAATTTTAATCCGCGCGATGCCTTCGGAAGCCACGACGATTCCGATCACGTTTACAATACACCGCGTGCCTGGTTCATGGAGCGCTATCTGAACCCGCACACGAAAAAATGGGACGGACCGAATGCCGATTACACACCGGTATCCGATGATATTCCGTGGATGATGGTTCCGGAGAAGAAGATCACCGTAGAGGATGTGAAATATGTACTGTCCTCCCACTATCAGGGAACACCGTACGACCCGTATGCCGCATACGGCGATAAATCGTGGAAAGGGGCATACCGCTCCATCGGTGTCAATCGGACCGATTTCCTTTCTGTCATCCAGATGCGCCCGGATCACAAAGGAGACAACGGCATTCTGCAGTGGATTGCATTTGCGTCAAATGCATTCAATGTGCTGGTTCCGTTCTACACCGATGTGACGACAACACCGGAGTATCTTTCCAACACAACGGGAGAGGTTTCCACAGATAACTTCTACTGGGCAAGCCGCATGGTGGCAGCAATGGCAGATGCGTCCTATAAGTCTTCTATCTTCCACATTGAGCGGTATCAGGAAAAGGTGATGGCAAAAGGCCATGCACTGATCCATCAGTACGATGCGCTGCTTGCAGGGGAGACAGACGAAACAAAACAGACACAATTGAGAGAAGAAGCAAACAACAAAATCGCTGAAATGCTGAAAAAAGAGACGGGTGCAACACTGCACAAGGTACTCTTTGAACTCAGCAACCAGATGAAAAACGC
>CABUPZ010000181.1 GCA_902493585.1 uncultured Fusicatenibacter sp.
GCTTTTAAGTTTGTGGGATAAGTTTGTGCAAAATTCGATATTTGCTCATTTATAGATCAGAAATTTGTTATGATGAAAAGGAAGAATGTACTCTCAATCATCTCACAAAATCAGGCACAGAAAGATTTTTGGAGTACACCATAAGATCGGGAGGGGGATTTTTCATGATCCGTGAAAACAATACACTGGAATGGCAAGAGACAGCAGAACAAAAAAGAATGACACAAAGAAGGATAATACAAAGAAGAGAAAGAGCACGGAGACGAAAAAGAAAGGTATGGCGGATCCGCGGGCTGCTATTGCTGTTCGGCTGTCTTCTGCTTTTGGGCGGTGTGCGGCGCTTCCGGCAGAATCCGATCCAACGGTATGCAAAAGCAAACGGCATTTCAATGGATCAGTACCCGGAGGAGCTGTTGTCGCTTTACGAGAGAAACAATGAGACGGAGACGTTCGTCGAAGAATATCCGTTGAAAAAAGAGGAGGAGCCGGAGATTGACCTGAGCGACCTGTCATCCGCATCGGAGGTTCCGCTTCTCTTGCAGTGGGATCAGAGATGGGGCTATCACCGATATGCCGGTGAAGTGATGGGATTAAGCGGCTGCGGACCGACAGCACTTTCCATGGTTGCCATTTTCATGACCGGCGATATCACAAAAAATCCGCGCTGGGTCGCCGATTTTGCCTCACAGAACGGCTATGCCGTAGACGGCAGCGGAACCGCCTGGTCTCTGATGCTGGAAGGAGCCCGGCAGATCGGCCTTTCCAGCAAAGAAATTCCTGTGGAACGGGAACGGGTGGAAAACAACCTGCAGGCTGGAAACCCCATCATTGCCCTGATGGGACCCGGGGAGTTTACCAGCAACGGTCATTTTATCGTTCTTACCGGATTGCAGAATGGCAGACTGAAAATCAACGACCCAAACAGCAGAAAAAATTCCGAAAAAACCTGGGATATCGATCAGGTGCTGGAACAGACAAAAGCGGTATGGGTATATTACAAATAATAAAATAGAAGACATACCCATCATAGCCTCCGAATACACTGTAAAAACAGCGTCTTCGGAGGCTTTTTGTGAGGGACTATATCGAGGAGCGTGCTGTAGAAACAGCGATTTACATGATCGAGACGAAAGCGACAGTACGGCAGACGGCGAAAAAATTCGGGGTGAGCAAGAGCACTGTGCATAAGGATCTGACCTCGCGGCTGGTGCTGGTGAATCCGCAGCTGGCGGCGGAGGCGCGGAAGATTCTTGATGTAAACAAGTCCGAGCGCCACATCCGCGGCGGGATGGCGACGAGGGAGAAGTATCTGCATCAAAAGCAGAAGTGAACGAAAGTGAACCAAAGAAGCTCTTTCCTAATCGCCCTAAATAGGGTATGATAGAGAAAGAAAACTTACGAAAACAGAGGGAATTTTATGAACGATTATATCCTGGAAGTCTGCGTGGACTCGGCGGAGTCGGCGCTTGCGGCGGCAAAAGGCGGAGCGAGCCGGCTGGAGCTGTGTCAGAATCTGGTGATCGGCGGAACAACGCCGAGTCCGAAGCTGTTTGAGGTGATCCGCAGACAGACAACCATTCCGATTCATGCATTGATCCGCCCGCGGTTCGGGGATTTCTGCTACACCCCATATGAATTAGAAGAAATCCGCGAGGAAGTTGCGATGTACCGCGAACTTGGTGCAGAGGGCGTTGTGGTCGGTGTGCTGAAAGAGGATGGAACGATGAATATGGAGGCAATGGAACAGCTGATGGAGGCAGCCGACGGCATGTCCGTGACGCTGCACCGCGCGTTCGATGTCTGCCGCGATCCGAAAGAAGCGCTTGAGCAGGCGGTATCGCTCGGTATGAACACCATTCTCACCTCCGGTCAGCAGAACAGTGCGGTAAAAGGAGCAGAGCTTCTCGCCGAACTGCAGCGCCAGGCGGCGGGACGCATCCGTATTCAGGCGGGCGGCGGTATCTGCGCGGATGCGATCCGCGAGCTGTATCCGAAAACC
>CABUPZ010000182.1 GCA_902493585.1 uncultured Fusicatenibacter sp.
GTAAAGGCAACCAAAGAGATGCTGAAGATCCGTCATCGCCTGATCTACGACGTAACCACACGTCTGGAAAGCTTCAGCCTGAATACCGCAATCTCCGCATTCATGGAGTACAACAACAAGCTGATCGAACTGGATAAGAAAGGCGGAATCGATAAAGAGACGATTGAAACCTTCGCGATCCTTCTTTCCCCGTTCGCGCCTCACATTGCCGAGGAAGTATGGGAACAGTACGGACATACTGAGACGATCTTCCGCGCCGGATGGCCGAAACACGATGAAGAGGCAATGAAAGATGACGAAGTGGAAGTGGCCGTTCAGATCAACGGAAAAACCCGTGCGGTCATCAGCATCGCCCATGACATCTCCAAAGAAGATGCGATCGCAGCAGGAAAAGAAGCGGTAGCTGATAAACTGACCGGAACCATCGTCAAAGAAATTTACGTTCCAGGACGTATTATCAATATTGTTCAGAAATAAATTTACCATAAAAATGGCGCAGAGAATGAAAACAAACTCTGCGCCATTTTTCTGTTGAATTAATTCCTGTATTGGTAACGCCCACAATATCAACTGGCAGGAGGTCAAAACCTTTCTATCGAAAGCAATTCAAATCGACAAATACGCAAAAGGTATCAGTACTGTTTTGCGGGACATCTCTGTCCCCAAAATTTGAAAAATTACCGCAAGACCATATCAGCATTCCCAATAATACATGGTATGGAATTTCATGGATGATTAAATCATAAAAAACGATAGGAGGATGTTTGAAATGAAACTTTATGAGATTTGTTTTAGCCCGACTGGCGGGACGAAAAAGGCAGCGGATATGCTGGCAAACGGACTAACCGGAGAAATCTAGCGGAGCAGTCAACGGCAAGATGAACGGCGCATACACGCCGCCATTGGTTTGTCCAGTTTGCCGCGTGGGAACCAGAACTTCAAAGATCCCAGAGATTCATCTGGGTCTCCTTGAAGGAAACCATCTTCCGATCCGTAACACGATCTGCTTCTTCCAATTCACTGCAAAGGAGAGGCGCATCAGGGCGGTAGCACGCAGATTCCTTTGCCGCCTGTGCTGAACTGCGGTTGGCATAGCAGTAGCGGCAGCCATTGCGGCAAGTGTTATATCGTCCGATATCAATGCTTTCGCAGCATCCACAGGATGTTCTCTGATTTCTGTCCTTTGGGGCACGGATCCGGACACCGGCGATCTTGCTCATGCGTTCGGCGTCGATACAGATTCCGTGGGAAATGCCGAGGGAAGAAAAATCTCCCGGTTCCGCGCAAGTGACCAGCGGAATCCCAAAAGCATCTGCCGTTTCTGCCAGTGATTCTGCTATTTCCCACTGCAGCGCTTTGGTCCAGGAAATTATCTCAAGGGAACGAAGATTGCCAGCGATCTTCGGATAAAAATCCAGAAAGCTGAAGGTACAGAGCGCAGTGGCTCCGGCAAGCCGGGAACATAGAAAGCGAAACTGTTCCCTGTGCCATGATATGGTGTAAGTCCTGTTCAGCAAAATCGGATCATATCGCCAGAGGACACGTTCCGGTCCGATCTGTTCCGACAGATGAAGAAATGTCCTTATCCTTTCTTCCAGGGATGGAAGCCCCGGTTCCACATCTTTGCCATATGCATTCAGAGTAAATTGAAAATAATAGGGATATTCCCTGCATGCATTCAGACGTTTCATCATGGGTGCAGGATTTTTGGACCAGAAAACAATTCCGTCCACAACATCCGGATGCAGCGCAATTCGGCTGACCTGACGGGCGGAAAATGGGTTTCTGACCAGCACATAGCCTTCTTTCAGACGTTGAAAAAACCATTCCGAATAAAAAGCCGGCAGGTCTGTTCTGCGGGTGGCGCTTATGATCATAAGTTCTCCTTTCTGATTGACGCTGGAAATGGTTCTGACTGTATGATAAAATAATTTCATCCGCAAAGTCTGTAACGCAAA
>CABUPZ010000183.1 GCA_902493585.1 uncultured Fusicatenibacter sp.
TTGAGAGTCCCAGACCGCTGCCCTCGGTGCTCCGGCTGACATCGCCGCGGATAAAACGTTCCGTCAGTTCATCCGCCTGGAAGTTCAGCGGGTTCTCGGAAATGTTCTTGATCGAGAACTGAATCTTTCCGTCTTTTTTGATGGCATCCACATAAACCCGCGTTCCCGGCATGGCATATTTGCAGACATTTACGTACAGGTTCTCAAGCACGCGCCAGATGCGGCGGCTGTCCGCACGGATCAGAAGCGGTTCCGGCTGGAGAATACAGATCAGGTCGAGATTGCGGCCTTCGAACCGCTCCGCAAATTCTCCGTTTACCTGCTGTACCAGTTCATTCAGGTTCAGGTTCATAAATTCCAGTTTAATGTTTCCGGAGCTGATCTTCGATGCCTCGACAAGGTCCTCCGTCAGCTGTTTCAGGCGCTGTGATTTTTCGTCGAGTACGCGGATATAATCTTTCGCTTTCTCGTTTTCAATATTTTCCCGTTTCAGCAGATCGACATAATTAATAATAGAAGTAAGCGGTGTCTTGATATCGTGGGATACGTTGGTGATCAGATCCGCTTTTAAGCGCTCGCTCTTCATCTGCTCCTGCACTGCCGCTTTCATTCCCTCTCCGAGCGAATTGACAATTCCGGCAAGCTGAAGGTTGTCTTCCCCCGGCAGCTCCGTCAGGTCAATCTTGTAATCCAGATCGCCCGCAGCAATCTCTTTTAAGCCATGTTCAATCTGTTTTCTTCCGGATGCCTCGCGCAGCAGAAGAAGCAGCACTGCGGCATCCATCACCAGGGTAAGGAATACGCCGAACATTCCGAAGCCGCAGCAGAGAATGATCTGCACGCCGCAGAAAACGCAGAACATAAGGATCGTTCGCTCCGACTCCTGTCTGCCTTCATAGAAGGTTCTTCCGGCAGACACGATCCGGTGGCCGACGCAGTACAAAAACGACTGTTTCCAGACGTTGCGTGCTTTGATCCGGCGCACCAGTGAGCAGTACGGAATCAGTGTGATCAGAAATCCGGCGAGGATGCCCGATGCGGCCACCAGGCTTCGCCATGTATCTGCTTCATTTCCATAGGATCCGCTGTAGATGTAGTTTCCGTCAAAATTCTGGATATAATGAACGCCGCCGTAGGAAAGTTCGATGCAGACAGCAACGATTCCAACTGCTCCCATCACAATCAGGATGGCGGCTGCAGCTGCGATTTCCGTGTACCACTGATCGAAAAAGTAAAGGCGGATTTCTTTGTTTTTTCCATTTCTTCCTGCCTGCAGTGTGAACAGGACCAGGCAGACCAGCGTTCCGATTCCGCCAACTGCAATCATCAGAAGAAGGAGCTGCATTTTCGGAAGCCACTGGCTGTAGATCTCACTGTACTGGGAGAAATAGTCGCTTGCTGCCAGATCCGGATCCAGTGCAACAAAGATCTTCTGATAATTATCTGCAATCTGATTGTTCAGCAGATAGCTTCTCGCTGCTTCCACGGCCGGGCTGTTTTTTCTTGTTGCATAAGAACGGACTTTGTCGGCACCGCCGGTCCGGTCAACAGCAAAGGCGAACGGATAGGACGATTTCTGCGCAATGGCTGTTGTGTAACCATTTTTCCAGGAATCCACATTCGTATAGATATTTCCTTCTTTATCCTCCAGACAGTACCAGAGATTGGCATCGTCCGCATCGACGCTGATGCCGCTCTCCTGGTTTTTAAAAGCAGCAACTTCTTCCGTGACCCCGGAAAGTGTCATATACAGATCGCGGATGGATACCTTTTTCAGATTTGCCGCCGCGTACTCATAGAGGTACGTTCCCGCTTTCGTTTTCTGCGTTTCCAGGTTCATTCCCTGATCGTATAGATACAAAAACTGGGAGGAAACATCAGCAGGATCAATTTTTTTCTCTTTCAGGCTTTTCACTGCATTATCGGAAGGAAAGTAGACCTCGCCGTC
>CABUPZ010000184.1 GCA_902493585.1 uncultured Fusicatenibacter sp.
GGTATTATCTGTCTGTTTTTGGAAAACCGATCCTGTCGTATACCTATATCAGCAGCGAAGACCGTCTGGTAAGGCTGACCAATCATGATCACATCGTGGATGGAGACTGGGAAAAGCTTTGTACTGCGCTGGAGAAAGAAGGTCAGGATTATGGTGGTGATATTGAAGATCTGTTTCAGGCAGAGCTGTACCTGATCTCTCCACTGACAGAACCGGAACGTTTTCTCAAAAAGGAGTATTTCCTTACTTCACAGCAGAGGGATATCGAACGGCAGATCCTGAAGAAAATCCGGGGAGAGAGAAATGGATATTTCTGGTTCAGTGGTCTTCCCGGAACAGGAAAAACCCTGCTGCTCTACGATATTGCAATGCGGCTGTCTGTGCGTCAGAAAGTTTGTATCGTTCACTGCGGCGAAGGAGGAAAAGAATGGAGGCTTCTTCATGACCGTCTGCGGCGGATAGATTTTCTGGCAGATGATCAGCTGGGAGAGTCAACAGATCTTGGCTGTTACAGCAGTATTCTGGTAGATGAATCGCATCTTCTTTCTCCGGAAAAATTGTCTGTTCTGCTTGCATGGAGTGAGCGCCGGCCTGTGATCTTTTCCAGTGATTCCGAAGATGTGATATCACCGGAGGAGTTGGATCGAAGTATTGTGGAGGGACTGGGAAAGCTGCCGGGAATTCAGAAATTCCATCTGACAAACCGGATCCGTACCAATGCGGAACTGTCTTCTTTTATTCAGAACATGGTACATCTGCCGGAAAAAAGAAGTTTCAGATGGTATCCGCATATTGTGGTGATGTATGCCAACAATGACAGTGAGGCGGAAAAGCTTCTGCATGATCTTGTGAAACAGGGATTTATGGAGCGGACAGAAGAGGCTTCCGGGCAGCTTGGTGTCCAGGCGGTGAAACCTGAGGAGAAGATCGTCGTATTGCTGGATGAACAATATTATTATGATGAAAATGGATATCTCAGATCCAGGTGTTCTTCGGGAGAATATTCTAATGTACGAAGTCTTTTTCACCTTCTGAATCAGGCAAAGGAGAGCCTTGCCCTGGTGGTGAGGGAGAATATGGCAGTATATGAAGTGCTGCTGGAGATCCTGCAGATGAAGAAAAAGCATACACGTTGAATCTTCTTGACTGTAAACGAACCGACTCTCCCTTGAAATCCCCCACCATTCCGTATATAATGGGAACATTGTGGGGGATTTTCCCTGCTTGGCATTATGTTAAACAATAACTTCTGAAAGGAATATTATGAGAACTCTAGCTTTAAGCGATGAAATTTTAATGAAGGTTGACAAAGCCGCCCGCTATATCGGCGGTGAAGTCAACTCCGTAATGAAAGATAAAAATGCGGTAGATATCCGTTTCGCAATGTGTTTTCCGGATGTCTACGAGATCGGAATGTCAAACCTCGGCATGATGATCCTCTATAACATGTTCAACCAGCGTGAGGACGTATGGTGTGAGCGGCTCTTTTCCCCATGGCCGGATCTGGATAAGGTGATGAGGGAGGAGAAGATCCCGTTGTTTGCACTGGAATCCCAGGAGCCCATCCGGGATTTTGATTTTCTTGGAATTACGATCGGGTACGAGATGTGCTATACCAATATCCTCCAGGTACTGGATCTCAGTGGTATCCCGCTGAAAAGCGCAGACCGTGGTGAGGATTTCCCTATTGTGATCGGTGGCGGTGCCTGTGCGTATAATCCGGAGCCGCTGGCACCTTTTTTTGATATGTTTTATATCGGAGAAGGTGAAACGGTTTATGATGCACTTTTTGATGCGTACAAGGCCAATAAGAAAGCTGGCGGCAGC
>CABUPZ010000185.1 GCA_902493585.1 uncultured Fusicatenibacter sp.
CAGATCTTCCATCGTGTTTTTGGTTCCCGGCAGGAAGATCAGATCCGGATGCTTCAGTTCGGAGACATGAGAAACATACCGGAGAGAAACGCCGGGTATCATCTCAAACGGATTGAAGTCTGTAAAATTGGAAATCCTCGGAAGACGGATCACCGCCAGATCCAGAAGCTTCACTTCCTGATTTCCGGAAAAGCGTTCCGTCAGACTGTCTTCATCTTCCACCTCAATGTTCAGATAAGGGGCAACGCCGACCACATCGATGCCCGTCCGCTTTTCCAGCATTTCCACACCTGGATCGAGAATCGTCTTGTCCCCGCGGAACTTATTGATGATCATTCCCTTGACCATCGCCCGTTCCTCCGGCTCCAGCAGTTCAATGGTTCCCACAAGCTGAGCAAACACACCGCCCCGGTCAATATCCCCTACCAGAAGGACCGGCGCATGCACCAGTTTTGCCAGCCCCATATTTACGATGTCGTCTGCCTTCAGATTGATCTCCGCCGGAGAGCCGGCGCCTTCAATCACGATGATATCATACTGTGACGCAAGGCGGTCAAAAGCACTCTTTACCTTCGGGATCAGTTTCTTTTTGAATGCGAAATAATCCCGCGCGCTCATATTTCCCAGAACCTCGCCTTCTACGATCACCTGGCTGCCCGTATCGTTGGTTGGTTTGAGCAGGATCGGATTCATCAGAACGGAAGGCTCAATCCCCGCCGCTTCCGCCTGCATCACCTGTGCCCTTCCCATCTCCAGGCCTTCACGGGTGATAAAGGAATTCAGCGCCATATTCTGAGATTTGAACGGTGCCACCCGATAGCCGTCCTGATGAAAGATCCGGCAGAGACCTGCGGCAAGCAGGCTCTTTCCCGCGTTGGACATCGTTCCCTGTATCATAATCACTTTTGCCATATCTGTTTCCCCTGTCTTTCATCGTTTTTGTAACCGTTCAGTCAGCGGAACAGTTACTCGTTTTTCAGTATTTCTTCCAGTGTCCGGATCAGAACCTCGTTTTCCTCGTGAAGCTTCACCGCCACCCGGAACCATCCCGGACAGAGACCTCGATAATTCCGGCAGTCCCGGATCAGGATCTTTTTCTCTCCACACCGTTCCTTAAGATCCTCCGGCCCCTGAAACAGCAGAAAGTTGGCCAAAGACGGGTAGACGGTAAGACCCAGCCGCTTCATTTCACGGCTCAGATATTCCCGTTCCACAGCAACCGTCTTCGCCGTCCGCTCCACATAAGCATCTTCCTGCAAGGCGGCCAGCCCTGCCATCTGTGCCGGTATGGATACGTTCCATGCCTGCACCTGCCGTTCCATCCGTTCCAGGAGCGCCTGGTCCGAAGAAACTCCATATCCCAGCCGCAGTCCCGGCATCGCATACGTCTTGGTAAACGCATGGAGCAGAAACAGGGAAGGATATCCTTCCACCGCATCCAGCAGAGTCACACGCTCTTTTGCCGGAACAAACTGCCAGAAACATTCATCCACCGCCAACACCGCCCGGCACTCCGCGGCACGTTCCGCGGCACGCAGCAGGAATTCCCGCGGCGTTTCCACACCGGTAGGATTATTGGGATTGCAAAGAAAGATCAGATCCGTCTCATCCGTGATCCATTCCATAAAATCTTGCCCGGGCTGAAAGTTCCGCTCCGGCGACAGCGGATAAAAAATAATCTCACAG
>CABUPZ010000186.1 GCA_902493585.1 uncultured Fusicatenibacter sp.
CTGGATACCCGGGCGGAAGTTGAAGAGACATGCAGGGAAGGGCTGATTCGGGAGCGAAAGTTTCAGGTGCTCACAGGCGGAGAGATTGCAGTAGATCACGCGGCGATCATTGTACAGGCAATGTGTATTCTGGCAGACCGCCTTTTAGAAAAGAGATAAAAAGACAAAAAAGTACTGGTATCGGCAGTGTGAAAAAGTACCTGCCGATACCAGTTTTTTATGATTTTTTCTGTTTTTTCCGGCTGCTGGAAATATATGCGATAAATCCAAGACAACCCAGTGCGATCAGCATCCAGATCACAAAAATAGTCGTTCCCTGCGGGCGGAACATGTCGTAATAGCCTTTCAGATAGATCACGACTACGACCCACGGCAGGATATGTGTCATATAGAAGCGAGCTTTTGCCGGAAACTTTAAGCCGTCTCCGCTGTTTGCTTCCTGAATGAAATTTTTCCAGCCCCATCCGTTTTTGTGCGTACAGAACAAAAGATATACAACTGAGCCGAGCGGAAGGATATTGTTGGATACAATAAAGTCTTCCAGATCCATAATGTTTGTGCCTGCGCCAAGCGGCTGGAAACCGGACCATACGCTGAATCCGAGGATACATGGAATACTTAAAACTGTGATCAGGAGAATATTGATCCCCACGGCTTTGGTTCTCTTCCATCCAAACAGATCCATCCAGAAAGAGACAATGTTCTCGAAGACTCCGACAATGGTGGACAGTGCCGCACAGAATAAAAACAGGAAGAATAAAGAGCCCCAGATCCGTCCTCCGGCCATCTGTGTGAAAATGTTCGGCAGCGTGATGAATACAAGTCCCGGTCCGGCATCTGGTTCTACGCCAAAAGCGAAGCAGGAAGGAATCACGATCAGCCCGGCCATCAGTGCAACGCAGGTATCCAGAAGCACAATGCTCAGAGATTCTCCGGCGAGAGAACGTTTCTTATCCAAGTAGCTGCCGAAGATGGCCATACCGCCCATTCCGATACTCAACGTAAAGAAGGCCTGACTCATAGCTCCAAAGATCACATTTCCGATACCGTTTTTGGCCATACGCTCAAAGTCCGGCACCAGGAAAAAGCGCAGCCCTTCGGAAGAGCCGGTCAGTGTCACGGAACGGATCGTCAGGATAACCATAATTCCCAACAGACAGAGCATGGTGATTTTCATGATCTTTTCCACACCTTTTTGCAGACCAATGCTGCAGATTCCAAAGGAAAGTACGATCACCAGTACCGTCCAGAACATCAGCGTCGGAACGGAAGAAAGCATTCCGGTGTATTTTTCAGAGACTTCAGAAGCTGTCACTGAGGCAAATTCTCCTTTTGCCATGCGAAAGCAGTAGTAGAGCATCCAGCCGCCTACCATAGAATAAAACATGACCAGAAGATAATTTCCGGCAATGGCTGCCCATCTGGCGTAATGCCACCTGGTGTGCGGCGGTTCCAGTGCATTGTAGGATGTGGCAATACTTTTCTGACTTGCCCTTCCTACACTGAATTCACATACAATGATGGGAAGTCCCAGGATGACAAGAAAGAGCAGGTATACCAGGATAAAGGCCGCTCCGCCGTATTTTCCAGCCATGTAGGGAAACTTCCAGACGTTCCCGAGCCCGATCGCACATCCTGCAGATACCAGGATAAAACCGAGGCGGGAACCAAACTG
>CABUPZ010000187.1 GCA_902493585.1 uncultured Fusicatenibacter sp.
AGCCGGGAGACAGAAGAATTCTGCCGTCTGGGAGAGCCGGAAAACGAAGTGATGAAGCAGGCATTTGCTGCCTTTGGATTTACAGCACGTACTTATCATAAAGTGTTAAAGGTGGCGAGAACGATCGCAGATCTGGACGGAAGTCAGGAAATTCTAAAGCAGCATTTGTGTGAGGCAATCGGCTATCGGACGCCGGATAAGAAGTACTGGAAACGATAGGAGGAAGAACGCATGAAGTATGAATACTGGTTTGCCGGAATCCGAAATATTCCGGATCGGACAAAAATAAAATTAAAAGAAAAAGCAGGGACAGCAGAAGCCATTTATTATATAGAAGAAACTGCACTCAGAAAGATGCAGCTGCTCAAGGAACAGGAAATTTGGAAGCTGCTGGAGGCGAAAAAGAAAGAGGAGCTGGACAGAAATTATGAAGCAATGAGACAAAAAGGAATCTCGGTGATCCCGTGGGGAGAAAAGGAATATCCAGGTCGTTTAAAAGAAATCTATGATCCGCCGTATGCGTTGTATGTGAAAGGAAAGCTGCCGGATAATACTGCGCGTGCGGCAGCCATTGTGGGAGCGAGAAGCTGTACTCCCTATGGAGAAAAATATGCGCTGGAATATGGGAAAAAACTGGCGGAATGTGGAATTCAGGTGATCAGCGGACTTGCGCGCGGCGTAGACGGGATCGGACAGAGAGGTGCTCTGCTGGGAGGTGGAAAGACCTTTGCTGTTTTGGGGAGCGGGGTAGATGTCTGTTATCCGAAAAACCATATGGGATTATATCTGGATATCCTGGAGCAGGAAGGCGGGATCCTTTCAGAACTCCCGCCCGGCACACCGCCGCTTCCGCAGCATTTTCCGAGGCGAAACCGGATCATCAGCGCGCTGTCAGATATTGTGCTCGTTATGGAGGCAAGAGAGAGGAGTGGATCACTGATCACGGCAGATCTGGCACTGGAGCAGGGAAAGGATGTCTATGCGCTGCCGGGGCCTGTTAACAGCAGCTTAAGTCAAGGGTGTAACCGCCTGATCTTTCAGGGGGCCGGAATTCTTTTAAGCCCGGAAAATCTGCTGGATGAGATGGGCATTGCATATAGCGGGGAATGTGAAAAATCAGACAAAAATGAAAAAATGCTTGAAAGTCCTGAATATATGGTGTATAGTTGTGTCGGTCTGTATCCAAAGAGCGTGGGGCAGCTGACAGAAGAAACAAAGCTGCGCCCGGAGGAAGTTTTAAAGCTTTTAGTGTCTTTGGAATTACAGGGATATATCAGAGAAATCTCAAAAAATTATTATATAAAAGTGAAATGACGGCGTGAGGGCGCCGGATGGAGGAAATGTTTCAATGGCACATTATCTGGTAATTGTGGAGTCACCGGCGAAAGTGAAGACGATCAAAAAATTTCTTGGAAAGAACTATACAGTAGCGGCATCAAACGGGCATGTCAGAGATTTGCCGAAAAGTCAGCTCGGAATCGATGTGGAGCATGACTTTGAACCCAAATATATTACCATTCGGGGAAAAGGGGAGATTC
>CABUPZ010000188.1 GCA_902493585.1 uncultured Fusicatenibacter sp.
AATCTCATTGGAGTCTGCCGCCGTATATTCTGCATAATCGATTCCATCTTCTTCCAGCGCCTCCGCAAACAGTTTTGCCTGATATTCGGAGTTTGGTTCCGCGGAGCAGTAGAGAATTCCCACCTTCTCAGCATCCGGAACAAGCTCCAGAAGCATATCTTCCTGTTCATCGATCGGCGCCAGATCACTGGTTCCGGAAATATTGGTTCCTGTGGTTCCGGTCCAGTCTGTAATATCAAGAGCGGTTCCATAATCCGTGATCGACGTGCCAAGGATCGGAATGGTGTTGGTAGCCGCCGCAGAACACTGCAGTGCCGTTGTTCCGTTTGCCAGGATCAGATCCACACCCTGTGCTACAAAATCATTGGCAATGGTCGCACAGTTGCTCTGCTCGTTCTGTCCATTGTTCACATCAAAGGTAACGTTTCCTTCGCCAAACAACTCGGTGCAGGCATCCTGAAAGCCCTGGGTCGCTTCATCCAACGCAGCGTGTTCCAGCTGCTGAAGGATACCAATTACGTATGTATTCTGTCCGGATCCGCTCTCTGATGGGGAGTCTGTGTTCGCCGCCGATTCTGAACTTCCGCCGGAAGCCGCAGAGCTGGAAGAACTTCCCGAGTCAGATCCACACCCTGCCAGAGCAGATGTGACCATAAAACCTGTTAACAGCAAAGATATCACTTTCTTTTTCATTGTTCTCTCTCCTTACTCGTCAACGCTGCCATGACTTTAACAGTTAAAAGCGTTAATGCGTTAATTTATTTATGACTATACTACTTTTCGCCGAAACCGTCAATACTAAAAAGAAAAAACGCCGAAAAAGATGGCGGACGAAAACCGCCAGGGGCAGGTGGAACCCGTGTACGGCGGTTTTCTGGATTTTTAGAGCGTTAAGATCATTTGGCTGTTTTTACGTCTATACGGAATGGAACACCAGTGTGCAATCCATCGTATCTGCGTTTTTGAACTGCACAATCCGAAAGCAAAAAATCCCTAAGCTGGCAGCATATACATGTGCCCGCTTAGGGATTTTTATTCGCAGGAATGAATTTTCAAACACGCTCTAGTTCAGCATTTTTTTCAGTTCATCCAGAAACGTATTCACGTCCTTAAACTCCCGGTAAATGGACGCGAAGCGTACGTAAGCGACCTGATCCAGGTCTTTCAGATAGTTCATGACCAGTTCTCCGATCTCGGAGCTCTGGATTTCCCGTTCTTCCCGGTTAAAGATTTCTGTCTCCACCTGGTTGACCAGGGCGGTAATCTGTTCTGCGGAGATCGGGCGTTTGTGACAGGCTCTGAGAATACCCGTCTCGATCTTTCTCCGGTCGTACTGCTCACGGTTCTGATCTTTTTTGATCACGATCAGGGGGATCGTTTCCACCTTTTCATAGGTGGTAAATCTCCGGCCGCATACATCGCACATTCTGCGGCGGCGGATGGCATTGTTATCTTCAATCGGTCGGGAATCCACAACCCGTGTATTATCCTGATTGCAAAACGGACATCTCATTGTCTTTTCTATCCTTTCTTT